>JBBRSX010000011.1:0-72377 GCA_038244925.1 Hyphomicrobiales bacterium
AGACGCCGCGGGTGCGCAAAGAAAGTGCGCCGATCACCAGCCCATAGAGCGCGGATGCAGCGAGCGCGACCGGCCACTGGATGAAGCCGGAGCCGATGCCCTCAAAGGCCAAAATGCCGACCGCGTAGCCGCCGATACCGAGATAGGCGGCATGGCCAAAGCTCATCATGCCGCCATAGCCCATGATGAGATTGAGGCTTGCGGCCGCGAGCGCGTAGATGACGATGCGGGTGAACAGCGTCAGGATGAAGATGTTGCCGGACAGTGCGGAGTAAAGCGGCAGCAGCGCGAGGCTGAGCAGGACCAGCGCCACCGCGACGTTATTGGCGTTGACCCGAAAATTCATCGCTTGGCGGCCGGAAACAGCCCCTCCGGCCGCACCACCAGCACGATCGCCATCAGCAAATAGATCAGCATCGACGACAGCGCGGGCGCCGCGGTCGAGGCGGCGGCGGAACTCAGCACCTTGCGCAGGAGGTCCGGCAGGAACGCGCGGCCGAGCGTGTCGATCATGCCGACAAAGATCGCGGCCAGAAACGCGCCGCGGATCGAACCGATGCCGCCGATGACAATGATGACGAAGGCGAGGATCAGGATGTTCTCACCCATGCCGATCTGCACCGTGAGGATCGGCGCCTGCATCAGCCCGGCGAGGCCGGCAAGCGCAGCGCCAAGGCCGAACACCAGCGTGAACAGCAGTTTGATGTTGATGCCGAGCGCGCCGATCATTTCGCGGTTGGAGGCGCCGGCGCGGATCAGCATGCCGATGCGGGTCCGCATCACGACAACATAAAGCAGCGCCGCGACCCCAAGCGAGACTGCGATGATGGACAAGCGATAGGCCGGATAGGAAACGCCGGGGATGATCTGGACCGGCACCGTCAGCCAGGCCGGCAGCGGCAGCGCCAAGCCCGCCGGGCCCCAGATCCGACGTACGGCGTCGTTGAAGAACAAAATCAGCCCGAAAGTCGCCAGCACCTGGTCGAGATGGTCGCGGCCGTAGAGATGCCTCAGCGCGATATATTCCAGGGCTATGCCGAGCAGCAGCGTGGCGCCGAGCGCCAGCACGATGCCGAACACGAAGCTGCCGGTCCACGCCACGAAGGTCGCGGCGAAATAGGCGCCCATCATGTAGAGCGAGCCGTGCGCCAGGTTGACGAAATCCATGATGCCGAACACCAGCGTCAGCCCGGCCGCCAGCAGGAACAGCAGCAGGCCGAACTGCAGGCCGTTCAGCGATTGTTCGACGAGGACGAGCATGGATTCCTATATTCTGGGCGGAAACAAAACAGCGGCAGCGCGTTGGCGCCGCCGCTGTTTTTTATTGGGCGCATGATGTTTTGCCAAACCACCGCGGGTCAAGCCCGCTGCTACGTCTTGCAAATCATGCGCCAGCAAGGCCCGAATCCCCCGCTAAACAAAGGTCACTTCATCGGGCATTTGTCGTGGAAGCGATCCTGGTCATCCTTGACGATGGTCGCCACCGTCTTGAGCGAGAGTTCGCCGTCGGCGCCCTTGACCACGTCCTGCAGGTAGAAGTTCTGGATCGGGATGTGGTTGTTGCCGTATTTGAACGGGCCCCGCAGGGACTTGAAGTTGGCCTTCTCCATTTCGGCCTTCATCGCGTCCTTCTTGTCGGTGTCGCCCTTGACCGCGACCACCGCGCTGTTGATCAGCTGGGCGGCGTCATAGGCTTGCGCGCCGTAATAGGTCGGGCGCAGGCCGGTGTACTTCTTGCGGTAGTCCTCGACGAAGCGCTTGTTCTCGGCGTTGGGCAGGTCGTTGACCCATTCCTGGGCACCAGGAACGCCGATCGCGTTGTCCTTCTGCAGCGGCAGCGACAATTCGTCGACAGTGAACGCCGTGTAGAGCGGCATCTGCGCCTTGATGCCGGCTTGCGCATACTGGTTGAGGAACTGGACGCCGGCGGCACCCGGATAGAACACGAAGATCGACTCGGCCTTGGAGTTCTTGGCCTTGGTCAGTTCGGCGGAGAAGTCGAGCTGGCTCGGCCACACCGTGTATTCCTCGCCGACCACCTCGCCCTTGAACGTGCTCTTGACGCCGGCCAGCATGTCCTTGCCGGCGGCATAGTTCGGGCCGATCAGGAACACCGACTTGACGCCCTTCTGGTTCATGTAGAGTCCCATCGCCTGCGGCGTCTGGTCGTTCTGCCAGGAGGTCGAGAACACATAAGGCGAACACAGATCGCCGGCGAGCTGCGACGGGCCGGCATTGGCCGAGATCAGGAAGGTTTTGGCGTCGACCGCGGTCTTCAGCGAGGCCAGCAGCACGTTCGACCAGATATAGCCGGCGATGAAATCGACCTTGTCGGACTGAACCAGCTTTTCGGTCTTCTGCTTGCCGACATCCGGCTTCTGGCCGTCGTCCTCATAAATGACTTCGACCGGCTTGCCGCCCATCTTGCGGCCGAGATGATCGAGCGCGAGCTCGAACGAGTTGCGCATGTCGTTGCCGATCACAGCGGTCGGGCCGCTGAAGGTCGAAACAAAGCCGATCTTGATGGTGTCGCCAGCGAACGCGGGCTGCGCCAGCGCCAAAGCCGCGACGCCTGCCAGCCAGAATGCCGTTTTCATATTCACTCCCCTCCTCAATTATCGAACCAATCCGCCCAGCCGGGTGGCGGGCAGCGCTTGTCCCGCGCGCCTCTTATAGGTGAGGTGTTTTGTGCGCGAAATCGCAAGCTGGCAGCAAGCACGAACCGCTGGACCTCTTTAGAACCTTCGGCTCATACCCCAGCAGCCTGCACCATAATTCGCAGATGGCGCGGATGGCAAGAATTATAGTTCAGGAATTCCACACGCTCCGCGCTTGCTTGTTTCCCGCCGGACCCCTGGATTGCCGATTTACCTGCCCTGATCACCCCCCACGCGCGAGCCACGCCCGGTTCCTGTTTTACGTCGGTTTAACGCGTTTGCCGCCAAGGTTCGGTCCGGATGGAGAAACCGACATGTTGATGAGTGAAGAAGTCGCGCGCGAAAAATGGTGTCCGCACGTGCGCATCGACGGCGACAACCGCCATCACAACACCATGACCGACGGATTCCAGAACTCCGAAAAGATGTATCATTGCATCGCCGGTGATTGCATGGGCTGGCGCCAGTTCCAGCTGTCACACCTCAAGGGCAGCGACAACACGGTCGTTCAGCACGGCTATTGCGGCTATGCCGGGCGGCCCGAGCACGAATAGCGGCTGCGGCTAATCGTCCGGGCAGGACAACAGCCGCCCGGACGGCCCCCGACTGACGTCAGATCGAATATTCCGCGCCGTCGATGACGTAGGGCGCGTGGCGGAAATCGCGGATGGTGACGACCTTGCCGTCGGCCCAGTCCAGCAGCACGAAATATTTCGGGCCTGAATCGCGGTCGTCCGGATCGAACACCGGGATGGCGGGATGGCCCTCGACCAGCGCCGGCACCAGATGCCAGTCGCTGACGCTGGAATAGTTGCCGAAGTAGCGGGACACTTCGGCGTTGCCGTTCAGGCGGGTCTTGCTGACGAGGTCCAGCCTGACATCGTCTGATATCATGGCGCGGATCGCGTCAAAATCGCGCGCGTTGAAATGCGCGACATAGGCGCCGAGCCGCGCGCGATCGGCGTCAGACAGTTTGTGCTGCGGCGTATCCTCCGGCTCGCCGGCGTATTCGCGCAACTGCGTGCGCCCGCGATGCAACGCCGCCTTGGCCGCCGGCAGGCTGCACGCCATGATCTCGCAGATTTCCTGCAAGGAGCAACCGAGCACGTCCATCAGGATCACGCCGGCGCGCTGCGCCACCGGCAGCCGCATGAAGGTGCGCAGGCTGGCACTGGCGATCTGGCGGCTGGTCACGGCGTCAAGCTGGTCGGGCATCATGTCCACCTCCGCGTCGCCCCGAAGCGCTTCCTGCCGCTGGTGCTTGCGCAAGAAATCCAGCGCGGTGTTGTGCGCGATGCGAAACAGCCAGCCTTCGGGATTGGCGATGGGATTGCCGATTTCGCCGGCGGCATGCGCCTCCACCGCCTTGATCGGCGCATCCTGCAGCACATCCTCGCCGTCGATCACCGAGCCGACCATGCGCGCGCAATAGCGATGCAATCTTGGGCGCATCGCGACCAGAAGTGCGGCAATATCGACGGCTGACGCCTCGGGGGGCTCGGTCATTCTGCCTCCATGGCGCCTTGCCCTAACTCTCGCCCAGCATGCGGTAGTTGCCCACGATGGTAGCACCACGGGGCATCGGCGGCTCGACGCAGCGATCCCGAATGCCGCTCTGGAACGCCTGGAACGTCGCCAGCTTCGGTATCGGGCTGGAGCCGTCATCCGCGCTCTCCACGAAATGGATGAACGTGTCGTCCTCCAGCCGCAGCGTCATGTAGCGCACGCCGTCCGGCTGCGCCGCCTTCAACTCGGCAAACACCGCCGCCACCAGTTCGGCGTTGTTGTCGGCCATTTCCGGCCGGGTCTTGTACCTGATCAGGGTCCGCTTCATCGCTCTCTCCTTCACCCTCTCCCTGGCGCCTCATCGCGCCTCGACCCAAGGACGTTTGGGGTTAGCGAAAGGATGCGGTGCCGACGAAAATATTTCTCTTTCGTCGCCATTATACGCTTTCGCTATTGGTCGATTGGCAAACACGCCTTGGACCGGCACGGCGAATGCATACATAATCAAGGCACGGGGACATCCGGAACCGAGGTCGCATCCGATGACGACAGCGCCAAAAGAAGCCCATCGCGTCGTGATCGTCGGCGCGGGTTTTGGCGGGCTGGAAACCGTCTTCGGCCTTGCCGGCGCACCGGTCCAGATCACGCTGATCGACCGCCGCAACCATCATCTGTTTCAGCCGCTGCTCTACCAGGTCGCCACCGCGTCGCTGGCGACTTCCGAAATCGCCTGGCCGATCCGCTATCTGCGCGGCCGACGCGAGGTGACGACCTTGTTTGCCAATGTGAGCGGCATCGACGCCGAACAGAAGCGCGTGCGGCTCGATGACGGCGATGCCGTGCCCTATGACACGCTGGTCCTCGCCACCGGCGCGCGCCACGCCTATTTCGGCCACGACGAATGGGAGCCGTTCGCACCGGGGCTGAAGACGCTGGAGGACGCCACCACGCTGCGGCGGCGCATCCTCGTCGCGTTCGAACGCGCCGAGCGCGAGACCGATCCGGCGCGGCGCGCGGCGCTGTTGACCTTCGTCATCATCGGCGCGGGACCTACCGGCGTCGAGATGGCGGGAACCATCGCCGACCTTGCCAAGGACACGCTGGCGCCGGACTTTCGCAACATCGATACCAGCAAGGCCCGCGTAGTGCTGGTCGAGGCCGGACCGCGCGTACTCGCGGGATTCCCCGAAGATCTCTCCGCCTATGCGCAGCGCTCGCTGGAAGCGATCGGCGTCGAAGTGGTGCTCGGACAGCCCGTCACTGAATGCTCAGCCGACGGCGTCGTCTATGGCGGCAACCGGCTGGAAGCGCGAACCATCATCTGGGCCGCCGGCGTGCGCGCCTCGCGCGCGGCGGAATGGCTCAACGCGCCCGCCGACCGCGCCCATCGGCTGCAGGTCACGCCCGACCTCACCGTGCCCGGCCATCCCGACATCTTCGCCATCGGCGACACCGTGACGATTGCGGGCCCCGACGGCAATCCGGTGCCCGGGATCGCACCGGCCGCGAAACAGCAGGGGCGCTATGTGGCTTCCCTGATCAAGGCACGCCTGAACGGCGGCGCGCTGTCGCCGTTTCGTTACAAGCATGCCGGCAGCCTGGCGCAGATCGGCAAGCGCAAGGCGGTGATCGATTTCGGCCGCATCAAGCTGCGCGGCAACCTCGCCTGGTGGATCTGGGGCCTCGCCCACATCTATTTCCTGATCGGCCTGCGCAATCGTCTGTCGGTGGCACTGAGCTGGCTCTGGATCCACGCCCGCGACCAGCGCGCCGCACGGCTGATCACGCAAGGCAGCAGCAAGGTGGTGACGTAGGTTTCGTCCATCGTATCTCTACCCGCCCCGGATCTTTTCAGGATTCCGCGCGACACGATTATCGAGGTGGGGTTTCGGGTGAAGATTTGGGTCTCTTGCCTTACTTCACCAACGAACATCCCCCATCGGCGATCGGGCGAAACGCCTGATCGGCGGGAATGGTCGAAATCAGTTTGTAATAGTCGTAGGGATATTTCGACTCTTCCGGCTTCTTCACCTCGAACAGATACATAGGGTGAATGACGCGGCCGTCCTGGCGGATGGTGACGTCGCCGAACAGCTTGTCCTTGCCCTTCAACTTTTTCATCTCGGGTACGGCGTCCTTGGCGTTGTCGCTGCCAACAGCGGCGACCGCGTTGAGATAGGCCAGCGTGGAGGCATAGACCCCGGCCTGGTTGCCGCTCGGCATCTTGCCGTTCATGCCCGGCCGCGCCGCGAAGCGTTTTGCGAACGCGCGGGTGTTGTCGTCCATGTCCCAGTAGAACGCTTCCAGCAATTGCAGGCCCTGGGCGACCTTCAACCCCATGCCGTGGACGTCGTTGACGAACAGCAGGAACGAGGCGAAGTCGGAAGTGCCGAGCGGATGCTTGCTCGATCCCAGCACCTTGCCGCCATGTTTTTCGATGTAATTGGTCGCCTCGGCTTCAATGCCCTGGCCGAGTGCGTAATTCACCGTGACGAAATACCAGTCCTTGCCGCCGCGCGCCATCATCGCCGCCGCGGTGGTGTTGCCGGTGGC
Organism: Hyphomicrobiales bacterium; assembly: GCA_038244925.1. Taxonomy (GTDB): domain Bacteria; phylum Pseudomonadota; class Alphaproteobacteria; order Rhizobiales; family Xanthobacteraceae; genus Bradyrhizobium. The sequence goes on from JBBRSX010000011.1 coordinate 6,717, forward strand.
CCAGGCGTCGTTGACCCACTGAATGGTGTTCGGCGAGCACGCCTTGCCGGTCAGGTCTGAACTCGCGGTCGAGGACGCCAGAAACGTCATGCGGGTATCACGCAGCAGCGAGTTGACGGTGAGACCGACAGCAGAGTTGGGCACGTCGACGATGGCGTCGACGCCCTCGACGTCAAGCCATTTGCGCGCGATCGCGGAGCCGACGTCGGCCTTGTTCTGGTGATCGGCATAGACGATCTCGACCTTGATGTTTTTAGCCCCGCCGTTGAAATCCTCCGCCGCCATCCGCGCGGCTTCCACCGAACCCATGCCGTTGGTGTCCTGAAAGATGCCGGATATGTCGTTGAGCACGCCGACGCGCACGACATTGTCGGAAATTTCGGCGCGGGCGGCGCCTGCGCAAGCCAGCGATACCGCGCCGGACAAAGCCAGCGCCAGAAAACGTCCAAAACTCTTCATGTCGCTCTCCCCAGGGATTTTCAAATTTTTTGTAACGATGCGGTCCGTCAGGCCGGCGTGATCGTGACAGGCAGGCTGTCGAGCCCGCGCAGCGTGTTGTTGTAGCGGCGCTTCACCGGCCCGCTGATCTCGATCGCGGCAACCTTGCGGGCCAGCGCCGCCATCATGGTCTCGCCTTCCAGCCGCGCCACCAACTGACCGACGCACATATGAATGCCGGAGCCGTAGCCGACATGGCCGCTGGTGCGGCGCGTGATGTCGTAGCTGTCGGGGTTGTCCCAGCGGCGCGGATCGCGGTTGGCGGCGCCGAGGAACATCAGGACTTTCTCGCCTTCGCCGATGCGGTGGCCGCCGATCTCGACCTCGCGCGTCGTGGTGCGGAAGAAGGTCTGCACCGGGCTCTCGTACCGCACCGCCTCCTCGAACGCGTTGCGCGCCAGCGTCGGATCTTGCCGCAGCTTGGCGAATTGGCCGGGATTGCGCGCCAGGCAATAGACCGCGGCGCCGATGCCGTAGACGGTCGTGTCGAGCCCGGCGGACAGCGGCGAGCGCACCAGCAACGGCGCCTCCGTCGCGGTGATGTTGCCGGTGTCGACATGGGCGTGGATGCAGGCGCCGAATCCGCCCGGTGCGAGATTTTCGCGCTGGCACTGTTCGGCGACATAGGCCTGGTGCGGCGCCGAGCGTTCGATGGCGTCCTGCCGCAACTGGTTCGGCGGGCCGAACGCGTTGAACACCAGGCCGGCATAGGGCAGCAGGTTCTCGCGTCCCTCCTGTTTGAGGCCAAGCGCGTCGGGAAAGATCGACAACGGATAGGCTTCCGCCAGATCCGGAATGGCATCGAACGTCTTTCGCTCCAGCAACTCATCGACCTTGGCGGCGGCCGCCGCCGCAAAGCGTTCGCGGACCTGCTTTAGCGCGGTCGGCGACAACACATCGCTGAGCACCGCGCGGGTACGGGTATGCTCCGGCGGATCGGCTTCGAGAATGATGCTCTGGGGACGCCATGGCGTCTCCTGGCGAAGTCGCTCAACCCGACGCCGCGGCTTGAACAGAACGTGGCGGGATCGTTCAGCACGGCATGCACTTCGGCATGGCGCGCGACCCCATAGATCTTCCATTTGTCGAGATAGACCAGGGGACCCGCTTCACGCAGTGCCTCCTGGGCCGGATGGAGATCGTCGAAGAACGCGATCGAGAACGGATCGATGTCGAGATGCGGGACGCCGGCACCGCCGCCGGAAGAACTTGCTGCGCTCATCGATACCTCCCGAAGTTTATCCTTGTCATGTCCCGCCCCATGTCTCTATTGCTCGGCTGACATTTCGCAGCGATGATTTGAAAATATGAGCAGCCCCCTCCCTCGGAAACCGCGTCGGCCGAAACCGGCGGAATCTTCCGCCGCCGATGACGGCCCGACGCTCGATCTCGAACGTTACGTGCCGGCGTTCATCACTTTCATCGCCAACAAGCTGTCGAACAGCGCGACGGTGTTTTACCAACGCAATTTCGGCGTCAACGTCACGGAATGGCGGATCATGTCGCTGCTCGCGATCGAGCCCGGCATTCCGGCCTCGCGCATCTGCGGCGTCATCGGTTTCGACAAGGGGCCGGTGAGCCGCAATCTCGCGATGCTGCAGAAACGCGGCCTGGTCGTCATCCGCACCGCGCCCGACGACGGCCGCACCCATGCGATCTCGCTGACCGCGCGCGGACGCACGGTCCATGACAAGGTGATCGCTGCCGCGCTCGAACGCGAACGCCGGCTGCTGTCCTGCCTGAAAAAGGACGAGCGGGAAGTTTTGATCGACCTGTTGCGGCGGCTGCACGAAAATCTCGGCGCCGTGACCGGCCAAAGCTGACCGCAAGGCTCCTGACGGCAAGGCCGCATCGCGCCGCAAGGCGCCCATCCTTTCCAGCATCCGTCTCTCCCCGCGCGGCATGGCAGTTGAACTGCTCTGTCGATCGCTGCGCTATGGGGACGGAAGTTTTCACAATTTAGTTGCCTTAGCAACAAAATAGTCACCGGCAGGATTTGCCCAGGCCGATCAGCAATTTGGGACGCGAGTTCCGAGCCTCAGCCGGCGCAGCCGATCCATTCCGACGACGTGTCGTCGTCGAGCACGGCAACCGTGTCGGCGCGACGCGTCAGCACCGCGCGCTGGTTGATGTAGCCCTTGTCGGTGATCTCGCCGCCATCCACGGAGGCGGGTTCGACCAGCAACAGCGCGCGCGTCGCGTGACCGGACGAGTTGCCGCTCTGCGCCTTGAGTTTTGCGAGGCCCTGCGCGATGCCGGCGCGAACCTTGTCGTGGCCGATCACGTCCTTTACTTCGACGCTGTCGGACAGGCCGGCATAAGCGCGGCAGGCCGCGATGTTCGGAAATGCCAGAAAGCGGACTTCATCGCCGCCATGGCCGGTCACGACGATGTCCTGCACCAGCGGCGCCAGGGCGGCGATCCCGGCGACGCGCAGATTGCCGACATTGACCCAGGTGCCGGAATTGAGCTTGAAATCCTCGGCGACGCGGCCGTCGAAAAACAGTCCGAGTTCGGGGTGCGCGGGATCGGCAAAGGTCACGGCGTCGCCGATCAGATAAAAACCTTCGGTGTCGAACGCCTGCGCCGTCAGTTCCGGCGCCTTCCAGTAGCCGGGCGTGACATTCGGACCACGCACGCGCACCTCAAGCTTGTCGCCGGACGGCACCAGTTTCAATTCGGTGCCCGGGATCGGCACGCCGATATTGCCGGAGCGCATTGCCTGGAAATGACAATCGGTCGCCAGCGGCGAGGTCTCGGTCGAGCCCCAGGCCGACACCATCGGCAGCGCGCGGCCACTGGACTTGATCGAGAGCTCTTCCAGCGCATCCCAGAGATTTTGCGGCAGCGCCGCGCCGGCATAGAAGGCGAATTTCACTTCGCCGAAAAACCGCCGTCGCAACTCGTCATCGCCTCGCAGCGCCGCGATCAGCATGTCGAAACCGCGCGGCACGTTGAAATACACCGTCGGCATCACGCTGCGCAAATTGGCCAGCGAGGTCGCGAACAATCCCGGCGCCGGCTTGCCGCCGTCGACATAGAGCGTGCCGCCGTTGCGCAGCACCAGATTGAAATTGTGGTTGGCGCCAAACGTGTGGCTCCACGGCAGCCAGTCGAGGATCACGAGATCGCTTGTGTCTTCGAGGAACGACCAGGTCTGCGCCTTGGCCTGCTGGCTCGAGGTCAGCATGCGCTGGGTGTTGATCACGGCCTTCGGTGTACCGGTCGAGCCGGAGGTGAACAGGAACTTTGCAATAGTGTCCGGCGTCACCGCCGCAAACGCTTTCGCAACATCCGGCGTTTCCGGCGTCGCGGCGATATCAGGGAATGCGATGGCGTCAGGATCGCTGGCGCCGCTGCTGACGATCACGGCCGAATGCAGCGGTGCAATCGCCGCCAGTGCTGCCGCAAACGGTTTTGTACCGGAAACGTAGATCGCGCCGGGTCCGAGCAGGCCGATCATGCTCCTGAGCTTGTCGAAATCCCGCGACATCAGCGAATAGGCCGGCGAGATCGACGCCGAGGGCACGCCGACATGCTGGGCGGCGAGCGCGAACAGCGCGTGATCGACGCTGTTGTCGGACAGGATCACCAGCGGCCGCTCGGCGCTCAGGCCTCGAGCCAGAATCCAGGCCGCGGCCGCACGCACCTGTCTCAAGGCTCCCTTGTAAGTGACGGTGTTCCACGGCGCCTCGACGCCGGCCCGGTCGCCGAGAAAGATCCGCTCCGGCGCCTGCTGCGCCCACTGCTCCAGCCAGTCGCCGACGCAACGCGCGCTGTCGCGCAGCGGCGTGAGCGATTTCAGGACGATGCTGCCGTCGGCGCGGCGGTCGGCCACGATCGATGGTGCTGCGAACAACGATTCGGAATGGTCGCGGCCGACGGTAGCGGCTGACGTCATCAGTTTCCTCCGCTGCCCCTCTTTCCGGGGGCAGGCCGTTTGCTCTACGCGAGAACCGCGCGACCCGGCAATGTACGATCGCGCTTGGGGCCGCGGTTGCCAGCGCCGATCGGGGCTGCCTAAAACTTAGTCAGATGCTGCGCATCCAGCCCGCGCGCGAGGCCTGCGGCATTTCGCAATAACCTATTTAAGCACCTGAGTTTTCGTATCTATTTCTGTATCTCGGCTTGCGCCCATAATGTACACAATGGCACATCGCTTGCTTCGTTCCCGATGAATTAAGCAGCCAACCCAAAGATGGGGCATCCCTTGACTGAAACCGTTGCCGCGATCGTCGCCGCGCACCGCGCCGGCACCATGACGCCGGCGCAAACCGTGGCGCGCAGCTATCAGCGCATCCGCGACTACAACGACCCCGCCGTGTTCATCAGCCTGCGCGACGAGAAGGCGGCATTGGCAGAAGCCGAGGCGCTGAGCGCAAAGGATGCCAACACACTGCCGTTGCTCGGCGTGCCGGTCGCCGTAAAGGACAATATCGACGCTCAGGGCATGCCGACGACGGCGGCCTGCCCTGCGTTTTCTTTTTCTCCCGCGCAGGATTCCACCGCGGTGGCGCGCTTACGCGCGGCCGGCGCCATCATCATCGGCAAGACCAATCTCGACCAATTCGCCACCGGTCTCGTCGGTGTGCGCTCGCCCTACGGCATCCCGGTCAATCCGATCCGCGCCGATCTGATTCCGGGCGGATCGAGTTCGGGCTCGGGCGTGGCGGTATCGGCCGGCCTGGTGCCGCTGGCACTCGGCACCGACACCGCGGGCTCCGGCCGGGTGCCGGCAATGCTCAACAACATCGTCGGATTGAAACCGAGCCTCGGGCTGATCTCGACCGCAGGCCTGGTGCCGGCGTGCCGCACGCTCGATTGCATCTCGGTATTCTCGCTCACCGTCGACGACGCCATGACCGCGCTTTCAGCGATGGCCGGCCTCGACGGCGCCGATCCGTTCTCGCGCAACCGCCCGCTGGGACAGATTTCGGCGTTTCCCGGAAAACTCCGCCTCGGCGTACCGCGCAAGGGGCAACTGATCTTCTTCGGCGATGTCGCCTCGGAGAAAGCCTATGGCGAAGCGCTCGAGCGCTGGGCTTCGTTGGGCGCCACGCTGGTCGAATTCGACCTCGAACCGTTCTACGAGACCGCGCGGCTGCTCTACGAGGGACCGTGGGTCGCCGAACGCTATCTGGTGATCCGCAACCTGCTGGCATCGTCGCCGGATTCGATCCATCCGGTGACGCGCGAAATCACCGCGGCAGGCGCGCGGCTGACCGCCGCCGATACGTTTGCCTCGCTCTATCGCCTGCAGGCGCTGCGCCGCATCGCCGACCGCGCCTTTGCCAATCTCGACGCGGTCGTGCTGCCGACAGCGCCGACCGCCTACTCGACCGCGCAGGTGCTGGCCAACCCGATCGAGCTCAACAGTCGGCTCGGCACCTACACCAATTTCGTCAACCTGCTCGACCTCTGCGGCCTGGCGCTGCCGGCGGCGATGCGCCCCGACGGCATTCCGTTCGGCATCACGCTGCTGGCGCCGGCCGGACATGACGCGCTGCTCGCCAGCATCGGCCGCGTCTTCCACGCCGATACCAACCTGAAGATGGGCGCCAGGGGTTTGACGCAGCCGCCGCTGGCGGCACCATCCACCAGTCTGGTTGGCGACGAGATCGCCATCGCCGTGGTCGGCGCGCATCTCTCCGGAATGGCGCTCAACGGTGAACTGCAGGCGCTCAATGGACGCCTGCTCGAAGCCACCACCACAGCGACGGACTACAAGCTGTTCGCGCTCGACACCACGCCGCCAAAGCCCGGCATGCAGCGCGTCGACGCCGGCACCGGCAGTGCGATCAAGCTGGAGCTGTGGGCGTTGTCGGCGGCCGCGTTCGGAAAATTCGTCGCCGCGATCCCGTCGCCGATGGCGATCGGCACGATCCGTCTGGCCGACGGCCGCAGCGTCAAGGGTTTCATGGTCGAACCGATCGCCGTCACCGGCGCGCGGGATATTTCATCGTTCGGCGGCTGGCGCGCGTTCGTGGCGGAAAAGGCGGCGGTGTAGCTGTCATTCCGGGGCGCGCGATTGCGCACCGGGGAATGACGGCCGATAAGTACACTTCACCTTCTAATCCCGCACCGCGCCGCCGGCGAGCCAGGCGGCGACGGTGGCGCGCTCGTCGCCGGTCATTTCCGTGACATTGCCCGGCGGCATCGCGCTCGACCACGCCGCAAACCGGCCGATCAGTTTCGCGTTGCGATGAATATGTTCGGGACGATCGAGCAACACGGCTTTGGGTGCCGTTACGATCGATCCCCAGACCGGCTCGCTGGCGTGACACATGCTGCAGCGTGTCGACACGATCTCCTCGACCTGCGCGAAGGTCGCCGTTTGCGGCAGCGCGCCTGACGTGACCGCCGCTGGCCCTGCCGCCGACAGCACGGCGATCGCGGCCATGCCGGCCGCGGCCACGATCCATACCCACCACGGCGATTTCTTGCCGGCGTGCCGCGAATTGAAGAAATGCCGGATCACCGGGCCGAGCAGCAGCAGGATCGCGACGATCAGCCAGTTGAAGCGGGTCGCGAAGATCAGCGGATAATGATTGCTCATCATCAGCGCGATCACAGGCAGGGTCAGGTAGTTGTTGTGGACCGAACGCAGCTTGCTCGACTTGCCGAGCGCCGGATCGGGCGGTTGCCCGGCCAGCAACGCCGCGACGATCTTCTTCTGGTTCGGGATGATCACCAGAAAGACGTTGGCGACCATGATCGTTCCAATGATCGCGCCGATCTGGTTCAAGGCGCCGCGCCCGCTCAGGACATGGGTAAAGGCGTAGGTCAGGCCGACCAGAAACAGATAACCGCCGAGCGCCAGCAGCCCTTCGTTGCGGGCCAGACCGGTCTTGCAGGCGACATCGTAGAGGATCCAGGCCAGCGCGAGGCTGCCGGCGCTGAAGGCCGCGGCCTGCAGCGGCGTCAGGTCGAAATGCGCCTTGTCGATCAGGAAAAGATCGGCGTCGAGATAATAGACCACCACCATCAGCGCGATACCGGACAGCCAGGTCGTATAGGCTTCCCACTTGAACCAGGTCAGTTCGTCCGGCATCGCCTTAGGCGCCACCAGGTATTTCACGATCCGGTAAAAGCCGCCGCCATGGACCTGCCAGGCGTTGCCCTGGACGCCGTCAGGCAGGTCGGCGGCCGGCTTGAGGCTGAGGTCGAGGTGAATGAAGTAAAACGAACTGCCGATCCACGCCACCGCCGACACGATGTGCAGCCAGCGGAAACCGAAGCTCAGCCAATCCGTGATGATCGATTGCCACATCATTCCGACAGCGCGCCTTTCGGCATTTTGCTTGTGTATTATCTTACAGCGACACCGCGTAAAGTTCGTATTCGCCGCGCACCAGTTCGATATGGGCGCGCATCGCGGCCGCAGCGCCGATCTTGTCGCCACGCAGGATCGCGACCAGAACGCGGTCATGCTCGGCCTGCGACTTCGCCAGCCGGCCGAGATTGCGGAACTGGGCCCGCCGGAACGGCTGCACCCGCACCCGCGTCGCCAGCGTCATCTCGGCGATGTAGTCGTTTTGCGAGCCGGCATAGATCGCGTTGTGAAAGCGCTCGTTGACCTCGTGAAAGCGCTCGGGATTGCCGGCATGGCTCAACACCCGCAACTCCTCATGGATCGCCTCGAGCTTCTGGCGCTCCGCCGCCAGCATCCGCTCCGCCGCCAGCCCCGCGCACAGCGCCTCAAGCTCCGCCATCGCCTCGAACATACCCGTCAGCCGCTCCAGCGACGGCTGCGCCACGACAGCGCCGCGATGGGCCCGGGCTTCGACCAGGCCGCTCGCCACCAACTGGCGCAGCGCCTCACGCACCGGCGTGCGCGACACGCTGAAACGGCGCGCGATATCGGTCTCGTCGAGCGCCGATCCCGGCGCCAGTACGCCGCGCACGATCTCGTCGGCGAGTTGCAGCCGCAATTCCTCCGCGCGGGTGATCTTGTCCCGTTGCGGCGCCGCCGCCCGGTCGACCCGCCGCACCGCCGTCTCGGGCTCGGCGACGGAGGCTGGAGGCACGCGCGTCGGAAGGTCGTCAAGACTCATGTCGATGACCCCGGTTCGTTGATGATGCTGACGTGGGCGGCGACGATTCTCCAGCCCTCCGGAAAGCGAACCCAGGTCTGCATCTGGCGTCCGACCTTGCCGGGCGCGTTGTCCCGGTAAAACAGCGTCGAAGCCATCGCCGTATCGCGGCCGTAGCTCGTGATCACGGTCTTGTCGGTCCGGCGCGTCAATCCGACCGGCGAGCGCGCGGAGCGGAACGCCATGATCGCGTCATAGCCGTAGAGATTTTCGGCGATGCCGTAGCGCAGCGTACGGGAATCGCTGCGGAACAATTCGTCGAGCACCGCGACGTCGTTCGACACCAGCGCCTTCTCATAGCGCGCGAACTGCACAGTGACTTCGGCCAGCACGTCGGGAAGATCGATGTCCATCGCTAAATTCCTCTCGGCGCGGGAGCGGCGACAATGCCCATCTTCTCCAGCGCATGCGCCACGCGCAACGCGATATCTTCCCGCCACGGCGCGACGATGATCTGGACCCCGATCGGCATCGGTTCCAGCGGCACCGGCACCGCGACCACCGGTAGGCCGATGAACGAAATCGGCTGGGTGTGGACGCCGATATTGGCGCGCACCGGCAGTTCGACGCCGTCGAGCATGAACGTTACCTGGCCGAGTTTGGGCGCGATGCAGGGCGTAGCGGGAGCAATGATGACATCCACCGACTTGAACAGTTCCAGCACCTGGGCCCGATACCAGCGCCGGAATTTCTGCGCGCGATCGACCAGCGGCGCCGGCACCATCGCGCCCGCGATCAGGCGGTCACGCACGGCGGGGTCGAAATCGTTCGGGCGCTTGCGCAGGCGATCGAGATGCAGCGAGGCGCCCTCGGTGGTGGAGATCACATAGGCCGCGGCGCGGGCGCGCGCGGCCTCCGGAATTTCGACCGTGCGTGTCGCGTTTAAAGCCTTGGCGACTCGCGCCACCGCTTCGACAGCTTCCGGGAACACGTTTTTCTGAAAATATCCGCCGGCGATGGCAACGCGCAGGCCGGAAATGTCCTGCGCCAGCAGCGGCATCACGGGCTCAACCGGCCGCGTCGTGCAGGCTGCATCGTCGTCATCCGGTCCCTGCATCGCGTCATAGGCCAGCGCGAGATCGCCGACGCTGCGCGCGAACGGGCCGAGATGATCGAAGCTCGCCACGAACGGAAACGAGCGTGCGCGCGACAGCCGGCCATAGGTCGGCTTCAGACCAAAGATGCCGCAGAACGAAGACGGCACCCGGATCGAACCGTTGGTGTCGCTTCCCAAAGCGATCGGCACCAGCCCGCCGCCGACGGAACTGCCGGAGCCCCCGGAGGAGCCGCCGCTCATCCGCGTCGGGTCGTGCGGATTGCGCGACGGACCATCGTGGATGTTCTCGCCGGTGAAGTCGTAGGCGTATTCGCCCATGTTGAGCGCGCCGACCAGCACGGCGCCCTGCGCCTCCATGCGCTCGATCAGCGTGGCGTCGCGCGGCGACGGTTTGAGGTCGCGGTTGATCTTCGATCCGGCGCGGGTGGCAAGACCCTTGACGTCGAACAGGTTCTTCACCGCGAACGGCACGCCGGCGAGCGGGCCGACCTTTTTGCCGGCGGCGATCGCAGCATCGACCACGCGGGCCGAGGCGCGCGCGCGATCGGCGGTGACGTCGGTGAACGAATTCAGCACGGAATCGTGCTTGGCGATCCGCGCCAATGCGGCTTCGGTTGCTTCAAGCGCCGATAGCTTGCGGCCAGTCACTGCTTGCGCGATCGCCTCGGCGGACATCCCGTCGGTGTTCACGGTCATGGTGCGGTCAGGCTGTATAGACACTGGCGGACTCGGTCTCGTCGGGCAGCAGGAATTCATCGACCAGCCGCGCCAACCTCAGCGATACCTCAAGGTTCGCGCGCACGGCGGGACGCCAGGCGTCCTCGACCGGCAACGCAAGCGCCTTGGAAACGGCGTCGATATAGACGTCCAGGTGATCAGCAGCCATTTCGCTCCCAAAGATCTTTAGTGCACCGGCAACGGCGGATGCGGGATCGCCGTCAATAGCTCCTTTGTATAGTCATCCTGCGGATTACCCAAGACCTGTTCGGACGTGCCCTGCTCAACGATCCGTCCCGATCGCATCACAATGACACGATCGCACAACAGCCGAACCACGTTCAGATCATGCGACACAAACAAATAGCTCATGCCCATCGACGCTTTGAGATCCTGCAGCAGATTAAGCACCACCGCCTGCACGGAGACATCGAGCGCCGCCGTCGGCTCGTCGAGGATCACGAGCTTGGGATGCAGCGCGATCGCGCGCGCGATGCCGACGCGGGCCTTCTGCCCGCCGGACAATTGATGCGGAAAACGATCCAGCAGGTTGGTTGGCAGACCGACCATGCTGGCGAGTTCCTCGCAGCGGGCGCGGATCGCGTCGCCGCCTCTGATGTCGCCCATCTGCATGATCGGATCGGCGATGGCCCTGGCTGCCGTAAAACGCGGGTTGAGGCTGTCGGTCGGATCCTGAAACACCATCTGGATGCTCTTGCGCAGCGGCGACCGCGCGAAATTATTTGGAAGCATGCCGCCGATCTCGTCGCCATCGAACAGGATCCGGCCCGAGGTCTGGTCCAGCAGCCGCATCACCATCATCGACGTCGTGGATTTGCCGCAGCCGGATTCACCGACCAGGCCAACGCTCTCGCCATGGCCGACGGAAAAACTGATGCCGTCCACCGCGCGGAACACTTCCGCCTCGACCGGCGGCTTGCGACTGAACAATTTTCCGAGCGTGGCGGTAGCGCCCTGGCGCGGATATTCCTTCACCAGCTTCTCGATCAGCAGCAACGGCTTTGCGTCGGCGGCCGGCGCCGCTGCGGGCGCCAGCGTCGGCAATGCGGCCGCCTCTTCCACCGGCAGCAGGTCGCGCAGGGAAACACCGAGCCGCGGCGTCGCGCGCATCAGCTTCTTGGTATAGGCATGCTCGGGGTTGGCGAAGATGTCGGACGATTTCGCGGTCTCGACCACCCGGCCCTTCTCCATGACGATGACGCGGTCGCAATAGGCGGCGGCGAGGCCAAGATCATGAGTGATCAGGATGGTCGACATGTTACGCCGCTTGGTCAATTCCACGATCAGGTCCATCACCGCTTTCTGGGTGGTGACGTCGAGGCCGGTGGTCGGCTCGTCGGCGATCAGGAGCTGCGGATTGCAGGCCAGCGCCAGCGCGATGACGACGCGCTGGCACATGCCGCCGGAGAGCTCGAAAGGATAGGCGTGATAGCGTTCGCGCGGCCGCGCGATCTTGACCTGCTCCAGCGCCTCGATCGCCTTCTCGCCACGGTCGGTCACGGCCGACTGCTGCACATGCTGGCGCAACACGTCCTCGATCTGGTCGCCCACTTTACGGATCGGGTTCAGCGCCGCGCGCGGGTTCTGAAAAATCATCGAGATTTCGCGGCCGCGCAAATCCCGCATCTGGCTTTCGGTCGCGGCCTTGACGTCAATGCCGGAGAACATCACCGAGCCCTCGGCGATCTTGCCGGCCCGGTCGAGGATCTTCATCACGGCATAGGAGGTCACCGACTTGCCGGAGCCGGACTCGCCGACGATGCCGAGCGTTTCGCCCTTGGCGACCGAAATATTGACGTGCTGCACCGCCTTGACGATGCCGCGCCGGGTCGCGAATTCCACCGTGAGGTCGTTGACGTCGAGCAAGGGTTGCGCGGTCACAGGCGCCTCCCAAGCGGGGCGTCATCCAAAAATCCGGAAAACAACCCCATGCACAGTAGCCTGCAGGTAATATCGCACCTTTTATGGACCGTCATTACGTCCTCCGCTGCGGATCGACGATGTCGCGAAGACCGTCGCCGAGCAGGTTGAAACAGAACACCGCGATCATCAGCGCCAGACCGGGAAACAGCGCGATCCACCACTCGCCCGACACCATGAACCCAGCGCCCTCCGCGACCATGATGCCCCATTCCGCCGTCGGCGGCCGGACGCCGAGGCCGATGAAGGACAGGCCCGCGGCATTCAAAATTGCGTAGCCCATCGTCAGCGACATCTGCACGATCATGATCGGCATGATGTTGGGCAGAATATGCACCAGCAAAATCCTGAACTCGCCATTGCCGGACAGCCGCGCGGCCTGGACGAAGCCGGCGTTGCGACGAACGTTGGCCTCGGCGCGGGCGACACGGGCATAGAGCGGAAAATTCACGATCGCAGTAGCGATGATGATGTTCTGCACGGTGTTGCCCAGAGCGGCCACGATGCCCATCGCCAGCACGAACAGCGGGAACGCCATGATGGTGTCGGCGATACGCCCGACGATGCGGTCGGTCCAGCCGCCGAAATAGCCGGCGGCGATGCCGGCAAGCCCGCCCATCAGGAACACCAGCACCACGGACGCCACAGCGATGAAAGTATCGAGGCGAGTGGCGACGATGACGCGGCTGAAAATGTCGCGGCCCAACTGATCGGTGCCGAACCAGTGCGCCGCCGACGGCGCCTTCAACGCGGCAGCGGTATCGCTGGCGAGCGGATCATAGGGCACCACGTAGGGCCCGAAGATCGCCGCGAACAGGATCACGACCAATAGCCCGAAGGCAAAGCCGGTGACCTTATTCTCGCCGAGAACATAGCGGGTGTGCTCGAAGATCGCCATCAGTCCCGACGTACGCGCGGGACCGGATTCAACGGCAGGCGCAACGGTGCTCATGCTAACTTACCCTTCGAGACGAACTCTGGGATCGATGACGCCATAGAGAATATCGATGATCAGATTGAGCAGCACGTACATGACCGCCATGGTCAGAACGAAACCCTGCACCGGCGCGAAGTCCGACGAGATCAGCGCTTCCACCGCATAGGAACCGATGCCGGGCCAGGCGAAGACTTTTTCCACCAGCACATTGGCGCCGAGCAGGAACGAGAACACCATGCTGAGCGTCGTGATGACAGGCAGCATCGCGTTGCGAAACGCGTAGGTAACGATCACCGTGGCCGGCGACAGGCCGCTGGCGCGCGCGGTGCGGACGAAGTCGGAGGCCAGCACCGCCAGCATCGAGGCCCGCGTCATGCGCGCGATCGGCGCCAGCGAGAAGATCGCCAGCGTCAGCGCTGGCAGGATCAACTGGCTGGCCGCGGAACGGAACGCTTCGAGATCGCGCGCAATCAAGGTGTCGATCAGATAGAAGCCGGTCACGGAATTTGGCGCGCTGTAGAACACGTCGAGCCGGCCGAGTGGCGCCGGCGACCAGCCGAGCCGGAAATAGAAGATGTAGACCAGCACCAGGCCGGTAAAGAACACCGGCAGCGATACGCCGGCCGTCGTCGTCACACGACAGATGTGGTCGATCCATGATCCCGGTCGCGTGGCCGCGAGCACGCCGAGCGGTATCGCGATCGCGATCGAAACCACAAGCCCGAGCAGCGTCAGTTCCGCCGACGCCGGCAGGCGGTTCTTGATTTCGGTGGCGACCGGCTGGCCCGTGGTCAGCGAGTTACCGAAATCGCCATGCGCGAGATCGTTGGTGTAGCGGAAGAACTGCTCGATCAGCGGCTTGTCGAGACCGAGCTTCTTGCGGATCTGCTCGACAGCTTCTTTCGTGGCGGCGGGCCCTGCGAAATAGGCGGCCGGATCGCCCGGCAGCGCCCGCGTCAGCAGGAACGTCACGATTACGACCCCGATCAGCGACGGGATCGCAAACATCAGCCGCTTGCCGATCATGGTCAGCATGAGAGCACTCTCGCGATTTGCAGGTTGACCGTTGACGCGTACTCCGCTCGGCTCCCTCCCCCCTTGTGGGGGAGGGCTGGGGAGAGGGGTAAGCCACACACACCGCACTCGCGGCCACCCCCCTCCCTGACCCTCCCCCACAAGGGGGGAGGGAACGAGAGAGCCAGTGTGGCGCGAGCACGCATCACGGTCTTACCCCTTCACCAGCGCCCGATAATCCAACCGGCGGTGGAACCAGTATTGGTAGCCGGAAATGTTCTTCTGCATCGCGACGTTGACGAACGGCTGATACAGCGGAATGCGCGGGATGTCGGTGAAGGCGAGATCGACCATACCCTTGACGTCGGTGTCGTAGACCGCCTTGTCGCCGGCCGCGGCGGCAGTGCGCGCGCCGTCAATGAACTTGTCCATCTCCGGTGACTTGTAGCTCATGGTGTTGAAGACGGAATTGTTGCCGTGATAGCACCAGTAAAAGAAGTATTCGGGGTAGTCGAGCCAGCCCGAGAACACGTTGGTGTAGAGCGGCATTTCCTTCTTGTTCAGTTCGGTACGCCAGTTGGCACCGGGTATCTTGTTGATCGTGGTCTTGATGCCGATCTGGGCGAGACTCTCCTGTACCAGCACGCAGAGCGGCTCGTTGATGCCCGCGAAGTTGAGGTCGAATGAAATCGTGGTCTCGAAACCGTCGGGGTAGCCGGCCTCGGTGAGCAGGGCCTTGGCCTTGGCCATGTCGGTGAAATATTTGGTCGGCTGCGGCCATGCCACTTCGGTGGCCTTGCTGGCCGGCGCGCCGAACATCGGGTTGGCGAGGCCGAACAGCACCACGTCCATGATCTTCTGGTACGGCACGGCGTAGGCGACAGCCTCGCGCACCTTCGGATTGTTGAAGGGCGGCTTGGTGACGTTCATGCCGAGGTACTGGATGCCGTTGGAAAACGGCAACGAGACGATGTTGAGCTTGCCGGCCGCCTTCAGTTCCTGGAAATCCTTGTTCGGCAGTTCGTAGGAGATGTCGGCGTCGCCGCGCTCCAGCAGCGCGCGGCGGTTGCCGGCCTGCGGCACCATGCGCCAGATCACGCGCTTGATCTTCGGCATGGGACCACCGACCCACTCTTCGTTGCGCTCCATGACCACTTCGGTGCCGGCGGTCCACTTCGTCACCTTGTAGGCGCCGGAACCCGCAGTCTGCTGTTTTGTATACTCAAGACCCCAGAGGTCCTTCTCGGAAGCGTTCTTCTTCACCAGTTCGGAGTTGACGATGCAGGGCACGATGACGGCGAGATCGGGAATCGTCAGGCGATCCTTCTTGGCGAAGTCGACGCGCACGGTGTTGTCGTCGACGACGACGAACTGCTCGGCCTTGGTCAGCGACCCCGCGCTCATCTGGAAGGTCGGAAAGCCGCCGACGCTGACGGCGCGATCGAGCGACCATTTGGCGTCCTTGGCCGTCACCGGCGTGCCGTCGTGGAATTTCGCATTCTTCTTCAGCTTGAAGGTCACCGACATGTCGCTGATCTTCATGTCTTCGGCGAGTTCGGGCTTGAACTTGTCGCGGTCGTAATACGGCACGCCGCCGGGACCTTCCTTCATCTCGTGGCTGATCAGGCGGTCGTAGCAATTCCACGACACCTCATAGCCGGGCACGTTGGTGCCGACGCCGTGGATGTCGAGATTGTTGGGTCCGCCTTCCGAGACGATCAAAAGCGTCTCCGACCGCGCGTCGGCCTTGGCCGCGGACCAGATCGCCGGCGCCGGCGTCAGCGCGCCAGCGGCAGCTATTCCGGACACGGATTTGAGGAAATCGCGACGCTTCATGGGATGCTCCAAACGCCAGAGGGAAAGCGGCTTTGGAACTGGAATCGCAAGGTTCGTGCCAAACCTTAAAGGAAAGCTAATTTTCGTCTATCGCATTGCGATTGCTTGAAAATACGTGATTTTTGACGAGGGCAGCCGGTCCAACCGCCAACGCTCATTGCATACAAAGATACATATTTGCATATTTTATATGCAGACAAATCCAGGCGCCCGCTTGATGTGCGACACCCGGTCGCGTCACACTGGCCAAAGCAAATCCTGCAACGCGACGAGGTTATCAGCCTTCTCCTGCCAGCCCTCGATGCAGATATGGCGAACCGGATCGCTGGCGCGATGCAGCAGCATCAGCGCCATCAGCCGCCGCTTCAAGGTGGCATCGACATCGCGGCTGAATATCCAAAACCCTCGAACAGACTCCGCACGCGGCGCGGCCTGCCCGCGGTCATGAAGGCGCTCGGGCCCAGCAGGTCGTACTCGCGCCAACCGGTCATGACGTCGCCGAAATCGAACAGCCCCGACAGCCGCCAGCCCGCACCGTCGCGGCTGAGCAAGAAATTCTCCGGAATGTATTCACCGACCAGGATCACCGGCGGCGCATTCAACGGAATGAGCGTGGGCACCTCGCGCAGCAGGCCGTCGAGCCCATCCAGAAATTTTTGCGGCAACCCGAGGCGTGTATGCCGCGCACGGCATCCCGCGATCTGCTTCGCGATGAACCGGTCCCAGCGTGGCTCGATCAGCGCAAGCTCGCCCACCGGGACACGCTGCACTTCCGCGATGGTCGTCCCGATCTGGCCGAGCACACGTTCCTTCTGATCTTCCGGCAGCGTCGGCCAGACTTCACTGGCGACGATGCCCGACAACCGCGTGATGACAAGATACGGCCAGCCGTCGCGCTCGCCTTCAAATACGATCTCGGGGATCGGAAGACCGAGCCGCCCGCGCAACAGCGTCAGCGACGCGCGCTCCGAAACGAACTGGCTGCGGTAGATCGGCGGGAAAATCTTCAGGATCACATCGTCGCCGAGACCGATGACGAGATTGGTCCCGGTGGAGAAGATGTGCGGCGAAGCGGTCGGCAGTCCGTGGCCATGCGCGATATCGAGCGCGGCCGGCAGGAATTGCGACGTGTCGGCGCGCCAGGCCTTGAACGCCTCGTAGTTGGGGAGAGCCGGCAATGAATGCATGATTGGCAAACGGCTACCGATCCGGATTCGCCCGCTCGAACTGACGCAGCAGGCGATTACCGCGCTCGGCGGCAAAGTCGAGTGCTGCCTGGGGCGATCGCTTGCCGCTGAAAGCCTGCTCCAGCTCGTCGTCGATCACGTCGCGGATCAGGACGAATGAGCCGAGCCGGATTCCCTTCGAATTCTCGGTCGGCGGTTTCAAGGTCATCTGCTCGATCGAAATCGCCGTACCGGGGTTGCGGTCATAAAAGCCCTGCGCGCGGGTCAGGTCGAAGGCGGCGCGGGTGATCGGCAGGTAACCCGTGTTCTGGTGCCAGGCGGCCTGAATTTCCGGCTTCGACAGATAGGCGAAGAATTTTGCGACACCGGCATATTCGGCGCGCGGCCGGTCGCGCAGCACCCACAGCGTGGCGCCGCCGATGATGGTGTTTTGCGGCGCGCCCTGCACGTCGGGCCAGTACGGTATCATGCCGTAGCCGACCTCGAATTTCGAATTGGCCTTGATGTCGGCGCGCGTCGCCGACGAGCCGATGAAGATTCCGCACTCGCCTTTCTGGAAGCGCGGTTCGGCCGACTGCCCCCGGCCGCTGTAGTCGAACACCTTGGTGGTCTGCCATTCCGCCAGTTGCGCGATGTGGCGCACCACCAGCGGATTGTTGAATGTCAGCTCGGCATCGAGACCGCCGAAACCGTTGGCATGAGTCGCCAGCGGCAGGTTGTGGAACGCGGAAAAATTCTCGACATTGATCCAGGAAGGCCAAGAGGTGGTGAGGCCGCAGACGGTGCCGGCCGCGCGCAGCCGCTTCGCCGCGACGCCGAGCTCCGGCCAGGTCTTCGGCGCCACCTCCGGATCGAGGCCGGCGGTGCGGAACAGATTCTTGTTGTAGTAGAGGATCGGCGTCGAGACGTTGAACGGGAACGACAGCATGTTGCCGGCGACGTCGGAGTAATAGCCGGTCACGGCCGGCAGATAGGCGCCCGGCGAGAACAGCTCCGACTGGTCGCGCATCAACTCGTAGACCGGATAGATCGCGCCTTTTGCCGCCATCATGGTCGCGGTCGCGATCTCGTTGACCTGCACGATGGCGGGCTGGCTACGCGAACGGAAGGCGAAGATCGCGGCCGTCACCGTTTCGGTATAGGTGCCCTTGTAGGACGGCACGATCCGGTATTCGGATTGCGAGGCATTGAAATCTGTCGCCAGCTTCTCGACCTGCTTGCCGAGCTCGCCCGACATCGCGTGCCACCACATGATCTCGGTGGCGGCTTGCGCGGGGGAAGCCAATGCCGCGGCGGCGAGCGCGGCCGACTTCAAGAACCTCAAGGCCAGTTTCACTGATGAACCACTCTGCTCTGCCGCTGCCCGCGATAAATCCGCTCGATGCGCCGTCTTAGATCCCCGGGAGAGCGGTTTCAATGCAACTTTCAATCCACACTCCGTTGATCCCAGCGCCGTCGCGGTGCACAATCCACGATTGCAGCCAGTCCGCAACCTAACCGGCCCCGGATAGCCAACCCTCGGAAAGTTCTGCTAAAATGCGTTGAACCTTTTCGCCCCGCCGCAGACAATATCAGTAAGGGGATTCGTTGCCAGTGTACCGCCGCGCCGACCTTTCGCGGACCTTGCAGTTGGTTGTCGCGCTGTTTCTGACATCAGCCACAACGGGCGTTTTCGCGCGTGAATTTCGCGCCGCCGATACCCAGAACACCGACACCCAGAACGAGGATTATCCGAACGTCGAGGTGCTCGACGGGTTGATCGACGGCGAGTCGCTCAACAGCGACCGGCCGATCCAGGCAATCGCCGACCTCAGGGGAGTGCGGGCCAGGGTACGGCGCGACCCCGCGATGGCCCAGTTGATCGAACGCATTCGCAAGGTGGAGTGAATTGGCCGAGACGCCACACCAGGACGGAGCGACGGAACGGCCGGCAGGCTTCGCCGCGCGCGGCCGTTTTCGTATCGTCCAGCTGTTGCGTGCGGTGCCGATCCGCTGGCGCATCCTGTCGATCGCGGGATTGAATTCGGCCGTCGTCGTGGTGCTTGCCGCACTGATCTGGAACGGCGCCCAGGTGCTCGGCTCGGCGTGGGACGATGTTCGCCAGGTACGGGAATCCGACAAGATCCTGGCGCTGCTGGAAAGCGAGACCAGCCGCCTGCAGAACCTGATCCATCGCTATATCAACCAGCCGAGCCCGGAACTTTTCGCCGAAATCCTGCTGCTGCGCGAAGCGGTGCTCGGCACGCTGACCACGCGCGCCGCGAACGACCCGATGCTGTCAGGATCGGTCGAACGGCTCGAGCACGTCACCGACCGCTTTCTCAACGGCTTCGGCGAACTGCGCGGGATACAGGCGACCATCACCAAGACCTACGAACAGCAGGTGCAGGGTCCGGCCAAGGAAATGGCCGGGCTCTATTCGATCATCGAGGGCGCCACCGGCCACCGCGACGCGCTGATCTGGCCGGCGCTCGGCAAATCCCGCGAAGCGTTCACCGCGATGCTGGTCGCCGCCAACTCCTACTATCTGTCGCTGGCCTCGGCCTCCGCCGAGGAGGCGCGCCGCAATACCGAGACGATCGAGAAGACCATCCCCGTGATGTCCGACCTCGCCGACAACGATTTGCAGCGGATGGCGCTGACGCGGCTCAATGCCCGGACGCTGGCGCTGCGCGAGGGGTTCGCCAAACTGACCGAACAGCTTGCCAACCGGACCGAGCTGTTGCGCAACACCATCGACGCCAGCCAGGCCGACGCGATCGGCGCCATCGACGAACTGTCGGTCAAGATGCGCCAGCGCGAGCAGAAGGCGCAGGAAACGTTCGACCGGACGCTGTCGTCGATTTCGCGGCGGGTGATGTCGATCGCCGTGATCTTCCTCGGCATCATCCTGTCCGCCGGCGTCCTGATCGCGCTCTCGATCCGGCTGCCGCTGCAGCAGATCATGACGGCGATGCGCGCGATCGCGTCGGGCGATTACAATCGCGCCGTACAGGGCACCACCGCCAGGGACGAAGTCGGCGCCATGGCGCGCGCGGTGGAAGTGTTCCGCGAAAACGCCATCGCCAAGCGCGAGACCGAGGACGAACTGCGCGCCTCAAAGGAAAAGGCCGAGAGCGCGCTGCTCGAACTCAACACCGCGCAGCAAAACCTGATCGACGCCGAACGGCTGGCGGCGCTGGGCGGGCTGGTCGCCGGCGTCGCCCACGAAGTGAACAACCCGATCGGCATCAGCCTGACCGTCGCTTCCAGTTTTGCGCGGCGTGCCGAAATCTTCGAGTCCGAGCTGCGCACCGAACCGCTGCGGCGCTCCAAGCTCGACGAATTCGTCAAGAGTTCGCGTGACGCGGCGGGGCAACTGGTGGCGAACCTGCACCGCGCCGGCGAGCTGATCCAGTCGTTCAAGCAGGTCGCGGTCGACCGTTCGCATGCCGAGCGCCGGCAGTTCAACCTCGGCGAAGCCACCGACCAGATCGTCGCCAGCCTGCGGCCGGTACTGAAGAAGGCGGCCATCACGCTGTCGGTGGACGTGCCCGAGGGCCTCGTCATCGACGGCTATCCCGGCTCCTACGGCCAGATATTAACCAATCTGTTCCTCAACGCCGCCAACCACGCCTTCGCCGACGGCCGCTCCGGGGCGATCTCGATCTCGGCGCGGGCCCGCGGCAGCGACGACGTCGAGATCATTTTCGCCGACAACGGGGCCGGAATGACGCCGGACGTGCAGCGGCAGGCGTTCGATCCGTTCTTTACGACGCGCCGCAACGAAGGCGGCACCGGACTGGGCTTGCATATCGTCTATAATCTTGTCACTCAACAGCTCGGCGGCCGGATGATGCTGGAGTCAAGGCTGGGACAAGGCACCACATTCCGCATTATCATGCCGAAGGTCGCCAAGGGCGGCGCCACGACAACAGACGCAGTAGCCGACGGAACTCCTCAATGGCCGAACAGGACGATGTCCTCCACCTGATCGACGATTCCGGAATCGCTCCGGAGGACTCGAACGCGCGCAAGTGGAAGATCGCCGTGATCGACGACGATGCCGCGGTGCATGAAGGCACCCGCTTCGCGCTGAGCGACTACAACCTGCACGGCGCGACGCTGGAGATCCTGTCGGCCTATTCCGCGGCCGAGGGCCGCATCCTGATGCGCGACAACCCTGACATCTCAGCGGTGCTGCTCGACGTCATCATGGAGACCGACGTCGCCGGCCTCGAACTGGTCGAATATATCCGCAACGATCTCAAGAACGAGACCGTGCGTATCATCCTGCGTACCGGCCAGCCCGGCCAGGCGCCCGAGCGCCGCGTCATCGTCCAGTACGACATCAACGACTACAAGGCCAAGACCGAGCTGACCGCGGACAAGCTGTTCACCTCGCTGACCGCGGCGCTGCGCAGCTACCAGCAGCTCGAGCGCATGGTGCAGACCCGGCGCGGCCTCGAAATCATCATCGACGCCGCCTCCACCCTGTACGACTTCAAATCGATGCAGCGCCTCGCCGAGGGCGTGCTGACGCAGCTCGCCTCGCTGCTCAATGTCGATTGCGCCGGCATTCTGGTGCTGCGCGACGATGGCAATGCCGACAGCGAGTTCTCGGTGCTGGCGGGCTCCGGCTGCTACAGCCGCTTCATCGGCACCACCAGCTCCAAGGCGCTCGACCCGGATCTGCGGCAGATGGTCGAAGCCGCCTTCCTGCGCCGCAAGAACGAATTCGCCGACCACCGCAGTGTGCTCTATCTGCGCACCGGCAGCGGCCGCGAAGTCGTGGTGCTGCTGCAGGCCGAGCGGCCGCTGTCCGACACCGACCGTTCGCTGGTCGAGATCTTCTCCAGCCGGCTCTCGATCGCATTCGACAACGTCATTCTCTACCGGCAGCTGCACGAGGCCAATACCCAGCTCGAGGACCGCGTCGCCCAGCGTACCCGTGCGCTGATGCAGGCCAACCGCCGGCTCTCGGCGCAATGGCTGCGGCTGCAGCGCGCCAACGGCTTCAAGAACGAAATTCTCGGCACCGTCGCCCACGACCTGAAGAATCCGCTCGGCGTCATCCTCGGCCGCACCGAAATGCTGACTGAACTGATCAGCGCCGGCTCGCCCAAGGAAAACGTCACCAACCAGGTCGAGCATATCCGCGACGCCACCAAGCGCCTGACCTCGATGGTCGATCACCTGATTTCGGACGCGATGGCCGACGCTTTCGACATCACCATCCGCCGGGAGCCGGTCGATGTTGCCGCCCTCGTCGCCGAGGTGGTCGACGCCAACCTGCCTTCGGCGGTCAACAAGCAGCAGACGCTGAGCTTGTCGGCGCCGCCGAACTTCGTCACCATGTGCGACGCCGACCGCATCCGCGAGGCGATCGACAACCTCGTCAGCAATGCCATCAAATATTCACCGATCGGCGGCAAGATCGCGGTAGCCGTCACCCACGAGGGCCACAACACCGTCATTCGCATCACCGACGAGGGCGCGGGCCTGTCACCCGAGGATCTCGGCCGGCTGTTCGGCCGGTTCCAGCGGCTCTCGGCCAAGCCGACCGCCGGCGAGAGTTCGACCGGCCTCGGGCTCTCGATCGTCAAGCGCATCATCGACATGCATGGCGGCCATGTGATCGCGGAAAGCGCCGGTCCCGGACAGGGAGCGACGTTTACGGTTACATTGCCCGCAACAGAGACGACATGACCCAGAGCCCGCACATCATCATCGTTGACGACGAGGCGCCGGCCCGCGAGATGGTCGGCGATTACCTCAAGATGCACGGCTTTGCCGTGACGCTGTGCGACGGCGGCAAAAGCCTGCGCGGCGAGATCGAGACCAACGTGCCAGATCTCGTGGTGCTCGACCTCAACATGCCCGAGGAAGACGGGCTGTCGATCATTCGCGACCTCAAGAGCCGCATCAACGTTCCCGTCATCATGCTGACGGCGACCGCAAGCCCGATCGACCGCGTCGTCGGGCTCGAGCTCGGCGCCGACGACTACATCGCAAAACCCTGCGAGTTGCGCGAACTGATGGCGCGGATCCGCTCGGTGCTGCGCCGAAGCGCGCCGGCCAAGGCGGCCGGCCCCGAAGCGGCTGCTGCCAAGGTCGAAAAGGAACAACTGGTGCGGTTCGGCACCAAATGGCTAGACCTGGAAGCTCAGGCGCTGCGTGACGACGAGGGCAACGAGCATCCGCTGACCGCCTCCGAATTCGGCCTTTTGAAGGTGTTCGCGGCCAACCCCAAGCGGGTGCTGTCGCGCGAACGGCTGCTGGAACTCGCCAATGCACGCGACGCCGAGGCCTTCGACCGTGCCGTCGACCTCCGCATCATGCGGATCCGCCGCAAGATCGAGATCGACCCGACCAAGCCCGCCGTGATCCGCACCATCCGCGGCGGCGGCTATCTGTTCTCACCGGCCGGCGACAAGGGTTAGCGGCGGCGTCCCCGCGAACGCGGGGACCCATGACCACAGGAGCCTGTGGTTGTGCCGGGCTGGTGCTCCAGCTTGCCTGACAATCAATTTCGGTGGTTATGGGTCCCCCGATGTGCCGTTGCACATCTGAGATCGCGCTTCACTTGTCCGGGACGACGAGATTTGTTCCCGCAGCACAATACGCGTCGATTCCGCCCCTCCCGATTTTCCGTACCTTGAAATTACTGACATTTCCTCCCCGAATGTTTCGTCGCAGGCCCAGCGACGAAACAATTCTCCTGCTCACGAAACCATTTTCCCCTTTTCGTGCAGACATCCCGAAACGTTGACTAACTATCACTGCTCCCAACGAAGCGACGCCTAACGGCGAACTGGGAGTATGTCATGTCGAACGTCATCGCCATCAACGCTGCAGCACGCAAGACCATCGCCGCTGCCCGCGCCACATCCGATGAAATGCTGCTGGAAAGTATCGCCGCCGGCGGCCGTACCGCGATGCATGTGCTTTATTCCCGCCATAACGTCCGGGTTTACCGCTTCGTGCTGCGCATGGTGCGCGACACCACGATGGCCGAAGACCTGGTCAGCCAGGTGTTCCTCGACGTCTGGCGGACCGCGAGCCAGTTCGAAGGCCGTTCCCAGGTTTCGACCTGGCTGCTGTCGATCGCCCGATTCAAGGCGCTGACCGCGCTGCGCCAGCGCAAGCATGAGGATATCGACCAGGAAGACGTGCTCGAGATCGCCG
This sequence comes from Hyphomicrobiales bacterium, assembly GCA_038244925.1. Classification (GTDB taxonomy): domain Bacteria; phylum Pseudomonadota; class Alphaproteobacteria; order Rhizobiales; family Xanthobacteraceae; genus Bradyrhizobium. The sequence continues at coordinate 31,164 of JBBRSX010000011.1, forward strand.
ACGACGCCGATACGCCGGAAGCCTCGCTCGACCGCAGCAACACCAGCGCCATCCTGCGCGCCTGTGTCGCCAAGCTGTCGCCGGCCCATCGCGAGATCATCAACCTGGTCTATTACCATGAGAAGTCGGTCGAAGAGGCCGGCGAGATCATCGGAATTCCCCAGAGCACGGTGAAGACCCGGATGTTCTATGCCCGCAAGCAATTGGCCGACTTGCTTAAGGGCGCCGGCGTCGAGAGCATCGCTGCATAAATATAAGTAATTTCAATTACTTAATCGGGAGTTAGGGGCGTAAAACGGGTCGGTTTCAACGGACAAAAGATTACCGCAGACGAAACAAATGAAACAATTGACGACATCACCCGGAAAAACTCAGCCCCTATACCCATCAACAACGCAACATCAACGCCGAACAGGAGAGCGAACATGCTGAAGCCGTCCTTCCGCCTTTTCATTATTCCGCTCGGCGCCGTCTGCACCCTCGCCTCGCTGTCCGCCCAGAACGTCTCGCCCCGCGCCCAGCGCGATACCGGGTCGATGCTGGTCCGCGAACAGGTGATCGACTGCAGCACCAAGGATCCTTCGGAGGTCTGCGTGATCTCCCCCGACAGTGGAACCAACCTCCGCTGAACCAGTTTCTACTCTGAAGACTTTCTGACCTCCCAAGTTACCTCCAACGACCCGGCCGGGATGCCCCCCAGCCGGGTCGCTCTGTATTTGGCACCCCGATTCCGTGAAACCCGCCCTGAAAAATTTCACAGAGACGTGACGCCGCCGGCTCGGCACCTGACGTAACGCCACACCACACCATCGCGAAGAACATCAAGCGCCGGCATGGACACTTCCGTCACCGGGCGCCCGTGATGGACGCTTCCGATGCTCAACCTCCTTCTTGCGCTACTCGCAGGCGTCGTCACCGTCGCCGCCCCCTGTACGCTGCCCATGCTGCCAATTCTCCTCGGAGCATCGGTCGGCCAGACCGGCAAGGTGCGACCGGCGATGATCGCGCTCGGCTTTGTGATGTCATTCTCGATGGTGGCGTTGCTGCTGGGCGCGATCACCCGCGCCTTCGATTTCGATCCGAACGACCTGCGGACGGGTGCTGCGATCCTGCTGGCGGGCTTCGGGCTGCTGATGATCTGGCCGGCGCCGTTCGAGTGGCTGTCGGTTCGGATCGGCGGCTTTGGCGGCCACGCGGTCATATCCCGTCCGGGCGTGATCGGCGGCTTCGTGCTGGGCACCACGCTCGGCCTGGTCTGGACGCCCTGCGCCGGACCCGTGCTGGGGTCGATCCTGACCGTGGTGGCGACGTCAAAAGACACCGCCTGGGCAAGCCTGCAACTCGTCGTCTACGCGGTCGGCGCCGCACTGCCGATGCTCGTGATCGCCTATGGCGGCCAGGCCGTCACCACCCGGGTTCGCAGCCTCGCGCGGATCGCGCCTCGGCTGCAGCAGGGTTTTGGCGTCGTCGTGATCGCCTTCGCGGCGCTCTCCTACTTCCAGTACGACACGCTGATCGTGTCGTGGCTGACCGGATTTTACCCCAACGGCCAGATCGGCCTCTGATCCCCTCGAATGGAGTCTGCCATGAAATTACGATTGCTCGCCGCATCCGCCACGATCATCGCGCTTGGTTTGACCGGCGCAGCGCTGCACGCCGCCGGTGGAGAAACGACGCGCGCGCAAGACGCACCATTTACCGTCGCCGCCGCGCAGGCCACCGCGCCCGATTTCGTCGGGCTCGGCAACTGGTTCAACTCGGCGCCGCTGAAACTCGCCGACCTGCGCGGCAAGGTGGTGCTGGTGAATTTCTGGACCCATGGCTGCGTCAACTGCGTCAACGCGCTGCCGCACGTCACCGAGCTCTACGCGAAGTATAAAGACCGCGGCCTTGTCGTGGTCGGCATCCACACCCCGGAATTCCCGTTCGAGCGCTCCGCCTCCAACGTCCAGGCGGCGCTGAAACGGCACGGCATTACCTACCCGGTGGCGCAGGACAACGACTCGCAGACCTGGAACGCCTGGCACAACCAGTATTGGCCGGCGCAATATATCGTCGACCAGAACGGCAAGATCGTGTTCCAGCACGCCGGCGAAGGCCAGTATGAGCAGATCGACCGCACCGTCGGACGGCTGCTGAACGCGAATAGCTGATAAGCGCGACTCCGACGCAGCTACTATCGTCAAATCCGGCGTGGTAAGGTCCACGCCGGAGCTACGATGGGTGGTGCGCGATGTTTGAAGGTTGGGATGCCGTCGTATTGGCCCGGGCGCAGTTCGCCTTCACGATGTCGTTCCACATCATATTCCCGGCCTTTTCGATTGGGCTTGCGAGCTATCTCGCCGTGCTCGAAGCGCTGTGGCTCGCGACCAAACGCGAAGTCTTCATCAACCTGTTTAACTACTGGCTGAAGATCTTCGCCATCGCCTTCGGCATGGGCGTGGTGTCGGGCATCGTGATGTCCTACCAGTTCGGCACCAACTGGTCGGCCTTTTCAGATAAAACGGGACCGGTGATCGGCCCGATGATGGCCTATGAGGTGCTGACCGCGTTCTTTCTCGAAGCGGGCTTTCTCGGCGTCATGCTGTTCGGGCTGGAGCGCGTCGGCCACAAATTGCATTTCATGGCGACGCTGATGGTCGCGACCGGCACGCTGATTTCGGCGTTCTGGATTCTCTCCGCCAATTCCTGGATGCAGACGCCGGCCGGCTACGCCCTCAATGCCGATGGGCAGTTCATCGCCGCCGACTGGCTCAAGGTGATCTTCAATCCCTCCTTCCCCTACCGTCTCGTGCACATGGTGCTCGCGGCATATCTGACGACGGCCTTGGTGGTCGGCGCGGTCGGCGCTTATCATTTGTTGCGCGACCGGCACCTCGCCGGCCCGCGCGTGATGTTCTCGATGGCGATGTGGATGGCGACGTTGGTAGCCCCAATCCAGATCCTCGCCGGCGACCAGCACGGGCTCAACACGCTGGAGCACCAGCCCGCCAAGGTGATGGCGATGGAGGGACACTTCCAGAGCCACAAGGACGGCGCGCCGCTGGTGCTGTTCGGCTGGCCCGACATGACCGACGCCAAGGTCAAATATTCGATCGAGATTCCAAAACTCTCTTCGCTGATCCTGAAGCATTCGTGGGACGCGCCGCTGGCCGGCCTCGACACCGTGCCGCGCGAAAACTGGCCGCCGGTGCCGATCACGTTCTGGTCGTTCCGGATCATGGTCGGCCTCGGATTCCTGATCATGGGACTCGGCCTGTTCAGCCTGCTGATGCGCTGGCGCGGCAAACTCTATGAGACACGGCTGCTGCATTTATTCGCGCTGGCGATGGGCCCGGCAGGCTTCATCGCCGTGCTCGCGGGCTGGATCACCACCGAGACCGGGCGGCAGCCGTTCACGGTGTATGGCCTGTTGCGCACGGTGGAATCGGCGTCGCCGCTGGCGGCGCCCGCCGTCGCCTCCTCGCTGATCGCCTTCATCATCGTCTATTTCGCGGTGTTCGCGGCCGGCGTGATCTACATCCTGCGCCTGATGGCATCCCCGCCGCATCCCGGCGAACAGGGACCGCGCAGCGACATGCCGGCGCGCGCCGCGGGCATCGCGCCGGGCGCAGCGACTGCCGCCGAGGGAGCCGCCTGATGATCCCGATCGACCTCCCCACCATTTGGGCCTTCATCATCGCCTTTGCCGTGTTCGTCTATGTCGTGATGGACGGATTCGATCTCGGCCTCGGCATCCTGTTTCCGCTGTTTCCGCAAAAGGCCGACCGCGACGTCATCATGAACAGCGTCGCACCGGTCTGGGACGGCAACGAAACCTGGCTGGTGCTCGGCGGCGGCGGCATGATGGCCGCGTTTCCGCTGGCCTATGCGGTGCTGATGCCGGCGCTCTACACGCCGATGATTGTGATGCTGCTCGGTCTGGTATTTCGCGGCGTCGCCTTTGAATTCCGCTGGCGGACCCAGAGCGAACGCAACCGCTGGGACATCGCCTTTGCCGGCGGCTCGCTGCTCGCGACTTTGGCGCAGGGCATCGCGCTGGGCGCCATCCTGCAAGGCGTGCATGTCGAGGGTCGGCATTACGCTGGCGGCTGGTGGGACTGGCTGACGCCGTTCAGCGTTCTCACCGGCGCCGCGCTCGTGATCGGCTATGCGCTGCTCGGCGCGACCTGGCTGGTGATGAAGACCGAAGGCGCGTTGCGCGACCGTGCCTATCACCTGAGCTGGCTGCTGCTGCTGGCGATGCTGGGCGCCATCGGCGCGGTCAGCATCGCGACGCCGTTTCTCAACGTGCAATACACCCAGCGCTGGTTCGCCTGGCCGAACATCATTCTCACGGCGCCGGTGCCGATCGCGGTGGCCGGCGTCACCGTCTTGTTGTTGCGCAGCCTCGCCAACAAATATGACTACCAGCCGTTCTTCCTGACGCTGGCGCTGTTCGGGCTGTCTTATGCCGGACTCGGCATCAGCATGTATCCCTATATCGTGCCGCAGAGCATCACGATCTGGAAGGCCGCCTCACCCGAGAACAGCCAGATCTTCATGCTGTTCGGCGTCGCCGTGCTGATCCCGCTGATCCTCGGTTATACCGCCTGGGCCTACTGGGTGTTCCGCGGCAAGGTGAAGCCGGAAAGCGGCTATCATTGACGGAGATCAAGCCCAATCCGCGGCCACTGATGCAGCGTTTGCTCTGGTTTGCCGCACTCTGGCTCGGCGGCGTCGGCACCGTGGCCCTGATCTCGTTTGGCCTGCGGCTCTGGATCGCGCCAAAATGAACGGATTTTGACATCCCATAAAATAGGCAGTTGAGAAAAATAGTAGGCATTTCAGTGACGTATCTGCCATATTCGCCCTAAACTTGCCATCAAGCGGGCCCTGAGATTTGATGGTCGGCGCGCGATCAGCAAAAGTGGGAACCGGTTTTGCGTCCGATCGCGCTCAGCTTATAATTGGCGCATGATCTGATCGCCAAACCGCTCACACTTTGGCGGATCATGCGCTTTGGCCAAACCCGGCTAATTTGGCCAAAACGCCAACAAGGAGAACTCCGCGATGACGAAGTTTCGGCACCTGATCTGGATGTTGATCGCGACAACCGGTCTGATCCTTTCGACCACGCAGAGCCAGGCGCAGCAGCGCCAGCCCGATGTTGGCGACCAGCCCGGATTGCTGGCGGACGACTCCGTCGAACTCGATCCGGAGTTCAAGAAGACCGCGGTGCTCTACCGCACCAACGAGCCGGCCGGCACCATCATCATCCAGACCGCGGAGCGCCATCTCTATCTGATCCAGGGCAATGGCCGCGCCCTGCGCTACGGCATCGGCGTCGGCCGCGATGGTTTCCAATGGCAGGGGCTGGTGAACATCACACAAAAGAAGGAGTGGCCGGACTGGACGCCGCCGCCGGAAATGATCCAGCGCCAGCCCTATCTGCCGCGCTTCATGGCCGGCGGTCCGGGCAATCCGCTCGGGGCGCGCGCGATGTATCTCGGCACCACCGTCTATCGTATTCACGGCACCAACCGGCCCGACACTATTGGCACCAAGGTTTCATCCGGTTGCTTCCGGCTGGTCAACGCCGACGTTGCCGATCTCTATGAGCGCGTTCCGGTCGGCACCAAGGTCATCATCAGGCAGAAGCCGGAACTGTAACGCCGACGTCTCTTCATCGCCTTTTCCGTTTCCCTGCCATTTCCCTGAAATTGGTGAGTTCAAAAATGCTACGTACATTTCGAGGCGGCCTCCTGATCGGACTGGCGGTCGCAGTCGCGATCGCGGCTATTGCCATCACCTATGAACGCTACGACACCCGGACCCTGAAACGCACGGTGCGGCGCGGCGAAGTGCTGTGCGGCGTCAACAAGGGCCTGCCCGGCTTCTCGAGCCCCGACGACAAGGGCGATTGGGCCGGCTTCGACGTCGATTTCTGCCGCGCGGTGGCGTCGGCGATCTTCGACGATCCGAAGAAGGCGAAGTTCGTGCCGCTCGAGGCCAGCGAACGCTTCAAGGAATTGCAGAACCGCACGGTCGACATCCTCTCCCGCAACTCGACCTGGAGCATGTCGCGCGAGACCAACTACGACCTCTATTTCCCGGCGGTCGCCTATTATGACGGCCAGGGTTTCATGCTGCCGACCTCCCGCAATATCGATTCGGGGCTCGACCTGAACGGCAGCAAGGTGTGCGTCCAGGAAGGCACCACCACGCTGCTCAATCTCGCGGACTATTTCCGCGCCAATAACATGAAATACACGGAGCTGAAGTTTCCCAAGCTGGAGGAGGTCCTCAAGGCCTATGAGTCCGGCAAGTGCGACACCTTCACCGCCGACGTCTCCCAGCTCTATGCGCTGCGGCTGAACCTGACCCAGCCGAAGGACCATGTCATCCTGCCCGACGTGATCTCGAAAGAGCCGCTGGCCCCCGTGGTCCGCCAGCGCGACGACGACTGGATGATGCTGGTGAAGTGGACGCTGTACGCGATGATCAATGCCGAGGAGCTCGGCATCACCTCGAAGAACATCGACGAAGCGATGAAGTCGACAAAGCCGGACGTCATGCGACTGGTCGGCACCGAGGGCTCCTACGGCGAAGACCTCGGCCTGACCAAGGACTGGGCGGCCCGCATCATCCGCAACGTCGGCAATTACGGCGAAGTCTATGAGCGCAACCTCGGCGCGGAATCGCGGCTGAAAATTCCGCGCGGCCTGAATTCGCTGTGGAGCAACGGCGGCATTCAGTACGCCCCGCCGATCAGGTAAGCACGGCAACATCCTTCGAGGCTCGCCAAAGACGGCGAGCACCTCAGGATGACGACCTCCGTACAAGCCGCCAAATCGCCGTCACCCTGAGGTCGCGCTCTTGCGCGCCTCGAAGGGCGACGGCAAACCGGATATCAATAGCTCTTCATCCGCGCCAGCTGATCGGCGTGATAGTTCGCATCGCCGAACAATTCCTGGCAGACCCGCGCGCGCTTCATGAAGAAGCCGATGTCGAACTGGTCGGTCATGCCCATGCCGCCATGCATCTGCACGCCTTCCTGCACCGCCCGCGTCGCGGTGGTACCGGCGCGCGCCTTGGCGACCGCGATCGTCGCGCCCGCCTTCTCGAAATCTCCGTCGAGCGTCTGCAGCGCCTTGAGCACTGCGGCGCGGGTGATCTCGATATCGATATAGAGCTCGGCAGCGCGGTGCTGCAGCGCCTGGAATTCGCCGATCAGCTTGCCGAACTGCTTGCGCTCCTTCAGATACGTCACGGTGCGGCCGAATACCTCTTCGCTCAGGCCCACCATTTCGGCCGCCACCGCACCGCGGCCGATGTTGAGCAGGCCTTCCAGTAGCGCGCCGCCCTGATCGATCTCGCCGAGCACGCTGTCCGCATTGACCTCGGCATTGGCAAATTCGATCCGCGCCGCGTTATGCGAATCCACCATCGCGGTGCGTTCGATCGAGATGCCCTTGGCCTTCGGATCGACCAGAAACAGCGTCAGCCCGTTACGCTCGCCGGCGGCGCCACCGGTCCGCGCCGCCACGATCAGCAGATCGGCAGTGTGGCCGTCGACCACGAAGGCTTTCGCACCGCTCAGCTTGAACCCGTTGCCGGAACGCACCGCCTGCAATTTGGTCTGCAACGGGCGATGCTTTGCACCTTCGTCGATCGCGAATGCCGCCAGCAGCGAGCCGTCCGAAATCTTCGGCAGATACGCCGCCTTCTGCGCCTCGCTGCCACCGCGCGACAACGCAGAAGCAGCCAGCACCGCGGTCGCCAGGAACGGCGACGGCATCAGCGTGCGGCCGATTTCCTCCATCACCACGCCAGCCTCGACGCAGCCCAGCCCGCTGCCGCCGAAATTCTCGGGGATCAGCAGACCGGCAAAGCCCATCTCGGCAAACGCCTTCCAGAGATCGCGGGAAAATCCCGTTTCGTCCTTGGCGTCGCGCAACTGCCGCAGATGCGACACCGGCGCCTTGTCGCTGATAAGGCCGCGCGCGCTGTCGCGCAGCATGGATTGTTCTTCGGTGAGGACGAGTGCCATTGGTGGGATTTCCGGTTTAGAAGTATGATTTTTTGGTCGTCATTCCGGGGCGACGCGAAGCGTCGAACCCGGAATCTCGAGGTTCCGGGTTCGGTGCCTTGCACCGCCCCGGAACGACAGGCGGCCTACGCCCCCGGCAGATCGAGGATGCGCTTGGCAACAATCCCGAGCATCACCTCGCTGGTGCCGCCCTCGATCGAATTGGCCTTGGTGCGCAGCCAGGCGCGCGGACGGGCCCCGTTTCTGGAGCGCTCGCTTTCCCATTCCAGCGCCTCGGCGCCACCGGCCGACATCAGGATCTCGTAGCGGCGCTTGTTGAGTTCGGTGCCGTAATACTTCATCGCCGAGGAAAACGCCGGATGCGACTGGCCGGCCTTGGCCAGATCGACCGCGCGTTCGGCGGCGGCCGACAGCGCGGCTTCGTCGATCTCGAAGGTCGAGATCTGGCTGCGCAGCATCGAATCCTCCAGCCGGCCCTGCTCGTCGGTGCCGACGGAATCGGCGGCGACCTGACCGAGCGGACGGCCGACGCCGCGCTCGCCCATGCCTGAGATCATGGCGCGCTCATGCTGCAGCAGATACTTCGCGACATCCCAACCACGGTTGACGGTGCCGACCATATGCGATTTCGGTACCCGCACGCCGTCGAAGAAGGTTTCGCAGAACGGCGAATAGCCCGAGATCAAAAGGATCGGCTTGGTCGTCACCCCCTTCGAGGTCATGTCGAACAGGATGAAGCTGATGCCGTCATGCTTCTTGGCCGTGGCGTCGGTGCGTACCAGGCAGAAAATCCAGTCGGCATGGTTCGCGTAGGAGGTCCAGATCTTCTGGCCGGTGATGACAAAGTCGTCGCCGTCGCTTTCCGCACGGGTCTGCAGCGAGGCAAGGTCCGATCCGGAATTCGGCTCGGAATAGCCCTGGCACCAGCGAATTCGCCCCGCGGTGATATCGGGCAGATACGCCTTCTTCTGCGCATCGGTGCCATAGTGCAGCAGCGCCGGCCCGAGCATGGAAATACCGAACGAGCTCAGCGGCTGCCGCGCGCCGATCGCCGCCATTTCCTGGCGCACGATCTTGGCCTGTTCGCCATCGAGGCCTCCGCCGCCATATTCCTTCGGCCAGTGCGGCACGGTCCAGCCCTTGTCGCGCATCCGCTCGAACCAGACGCGCTGCGGCTCGGACGAGAATTTGGCATTGCGGCCACCCCAGAACGTGTCGCTCTCCGCGGCCATCGGACGCCGCATCTCCGGTGGGCAATTGGCCTCGAGCCAGCTGCGGGTTTCACGGCGGAAGGTTTCCAGATCGGACATATCGGCGTTTCCATGCGGGAATGTTGGAACGACCTTAGCCATCGCATTGCGGAATTCAATATCCATCTCGGCCGCGCCATGCTCTGGCGGCGGTGGTAAGGCTGCCTGTTCGGGTGTATCGCAGGGCCCACAACGATTGAAAAACAAGAGGAAACGGACATGCGGCTGAAGTTGCTTTCGCCAGGCGAAATGAGCGCCGAGCAAAAAGAAACCTACGACGAGTCGATCGCCGGAAAGCGCGGCGCCCCGCCGGCGCCGATGATGGCCTGGCTCAACAGCCCCGAGATGGCCCGCCACGCCACCCGGCTCGGCGGCGTCCTGCGTTTCGATACGATCTTTCCGGCAAAGCTTTCCGAGATCGCGATCCTCGTCACCGCCCGGCACTGGACCTCGCATTACGAATGGTTTGCGCACAAGCGACTGGCGCTGAAGGGCGGCATGGATCGGAAGATCATCGACGATATCCGCGATCGCCGCACGCCGACCTTCGATGATCCGAAGGGCCGGTTGATCTACGAGGTCGCCAAGTCGCTGCATGAAGGTCACGGCGTCTCGAAATCGCTGTACGACGAGGCCGTCAAAGTGCTGACCGAACGCGGCATCACCGAAGTCATCGGCCTGTGCGGCTACTACACGATGGTGTCGATGACGCTGAACACCTTCGAGTTCGGACTGCCGGACGGCGAAGTATCCGACCTTGCGTGAGCGTTGAGCGCTGCATAGATCGAGCTCAGGCGCGATCTATGCCCGGAAGAGAAATAGAGAGACAGCATGCCCCAAAACCCGCCCATCATTGCCGGTACGCGGATCGGGCATGTTCATCTCAAGGTCGCCGATCTCGACCGGGCGCTCGGGTTTTATTGCGGCGTGCTCGGCTTCGAGGTGATGCAGCGGATGGGCGCGGCCGCCGCGTTCATTTCGGCCGGCGGCTATCACCATCATATCGGCCTCAACACCTGGGAGAGCAAAGGCGGCCACCCGCCGCCGCCGGGCACCACCGGGCTGTTCCATACCGCAATCCTCTATCCGACCCGCCCGGCACTCGCCGATGCGCTGCATCGGGTGATCGAAGCCGGCATCCAGCTCGACGGCGCCAGCGACCACGGCGTCAGCGAGGCGCTGTATCTGCGCGATCCCGACGAGAACGGCGTCGAACTCTATCGCGACCGGCCGAAGCAAGAATGGCCGCTGACGCCTGACGGTGCGCTGTCGATGTTCACGAAGCGGCTGGATCTCGACGACCTGCTGCGCGCGCGCGAGGCGTAGGGCCCGTAGCCCGGATGAGCGCAGCGATATCCGGGGCGCACTCGAAACCGGTCCCGGATGTCGCTACGCTCATCCGGGCTACGCACGTTTTGCGCGCCCGCGAATCATGATCAGCACCGCGGCCGTTAGCTCAACGCCGATGCAGGCGTAGAACGGCAGCGAATAGCTGCCGGACATGTCGCGCAGCAGGCCGATCACGCCGGGGCCGAACGCGTAGGTGATCTGGTTGATCGCGGTGATCAGGCTGACCAGCACGCCGAACGAACGCGGATCGAACTCGCGCTGCACGATCAGCGACGGCAGCGTGATCAGGTTGCCGACCGAAAATCCGAACAGCGCGCAGGCCGCAATAACAGCGATATCGCTGTGCACGTTGATCAGGATCAGCAGCGCGACCGCCTGGCTGACCAGCGAGATCGACGCGGCCAGCCGCTGGTTGAGCCGGTCGATCACAAAGGAAAACAGCACGCGGCCCACCACCGCCATCGCGGTCAGGACGGCGACCGCGATCGCCGCGCGCTCGCGCCCGGTCACCGAATCCAGGAACGAGATCAGATGGACGATGAAGCCGACCTGCGCGAACAGCGCCAGCGCAAACGCTGATGACACCGACAGGAAGGCGATATCGCGAAACGCCCGTGCGCGGATCTGCGTCGGTGACGGCGCGTCCGCTGCCGCCACGGCGCTCGCATAGGCGTGAACCGGTGGCGTTCCGACGAAGATCAGGATCACCGGTACCATCAGCACGACCATCACGATCGCTGACGCGATCATCGCGCCGGAGAAACCGAAATAGCCGATCGCGGCCACCAGCAAGGGAACGCCAACGATGCCGCCAAAGCTGGCGCCGTTCAGCGCCAGGCTGATCGCCATGCCGCGCTTTTTATCAAACCAGAGGCCGAGCGTGTTGTTGATGATGGAAAGGCTGGTGCCGGCCCAGCCGAACGCCAGCACGGCGTTGGCGAGATAAAGCTGCCAGGGCTCCCTGACCTGCCCGATCGAAACCGCTGCCGCGGCCATCGCGAGCGTGCCCGCGATCAGGCAATTGCGCGGACCGAACGCCTTGATCGCCTCGGCGACAAAAGCGACCAGCGCCGCCCCGAACAGATAGAAGAACGTGGTGCCCGACGAGACCAGCGACGCCGGCCAGCCGTGCAGGCGATGCAGTTCGGCGACATAGACGCTCTGGCCGTAGAAGCCGAGGCCCCAGCCGAACGTCGCCAGCAGGAAGCAGACGACGACAATGCGCCAGCCGTCGTAACGGAGGGAGGTTTCGTCGATGGTGGTTTGAGTGGAAACGTCCAACTGGCTGTCTCTCTATTTTCGCTCCGTCATGGCCGGGCATAGCCTTCCGAAGGACGGCGTCGCTTTCGCTCGCCTATGTCCCGGCCATCCACGTCTTGCTGTTTAGCAGCAGGAAAGACGTGGATGCCCGGCACAAGGCCGGGCATGACGACGAGGGATAGCAAATTGGAAGGTCAATTGCTTCGGCGCAGACCGAACTGTCAGTAGCTGTCAGCTACCCTGCCTTCGCGATCAAATGCTCGGTTCCGGAAATTCGTCCACTTCCCGCAACCTCGCCCGCCGCTTCGCTAACGACGCAAATGTCAGGATGCCGAGTCCCAGCAGCACCGGCGGGAACACCACCATGTTGACCGCCGACCAGCCGTAATGCGCCAGCAACTGGCCGGACGAGAACGAGCCGACCGCCATCATCCCGAACACCAGGAAATCGTTGAAGGCCTGCACCTTGTTGCGCTCCTGCGGACGGTGCGTCTCCAGCACCAGCGCCGACGCCCCGACGAAGGCAAAATTCCAGCCGATGCCGAGCACGAACAGCGTCGCCCAGAAATGCATCGCGGTGATCCCGGAAAGGCCGATCGCGGCGCCCGCAGCCTCCAGCGTCAGGCCGAGTGCCACGATTTTGGGTGCACCAAAACGCGCGATCAGCGAGCCCGTGAAGAAGCTCGGCCCGTACATCGCCACGATGTGCCACTGAATGCCGAAATTGGAATCGCTGACGGTGAGCCCGCACATCTTCATCGCCAGCGGTGCCGAGGTCATCACCAGGTTCATCATGGGATAGGCGATCACCCCGCACATCGCTGCCGCGATGAAGCGCGGCTGCCGCGCGATCTCGAACAGCGGCCGGCCGCCATGCATATCCGACGGCGCCGGCTTCGGCGCGTCTACGCCCGACAGCACCGCCATCGCCACCAGCGCGACGAAGGCCTGCATCACGAAACTGAAGGCAAACAGATAAGGCGGCCAGATGTCCATGGTCCACTGCACGAGCTGCGGACCGAGCACGCCGGCGAACACGCCGCCCGCCATCACCCACGACACCGCTTTGGGCCGGAATCCGGCGCTGGCGCCGTCGGCCGCCGCGAAGCGATAGGATTGCGACACCGCGCCATAGAGCCCGCCGAGGAAGGTGGCGCCGCAGAACAGCCAGAACGACGCGTGCAGGATCGCGAACGCGCCGAGCGCGCCGGTCAGCACGCCGCAGAAGGTGCCGATGATGAAGGCGACGCGGCGGCCATAGGCACGCGAGATCATCCCGGTCGGCAAGGTGCCCGCGGCGAGGCCGAGCACGTACATCGACAGCGGCACGGTGGCGAGCGAGACCGACGGCGCCAGGGTCGCGCCGACGATCGAGCCGGTAGCGAAGATCACCGCCGAATTGGCGCCGGTCAGCGCCTGCGCCGCCGCCAGACGCAGCACGTTGGCGCGCGCCCGTGCGTCATTGGCGATCTCGTCGGTGGCCGTCATATCCAGCATCGGCATTCCCGCCCGGCAGGCTCCCGTCGGGAGCCCATTGATGAACCTTGGTGATTCCCGGCACTATGAAGACGCGGGCCGGCGCGATCAACCGACGCAAACGGGCGCACGCTATGCACGGACGCCCCCCTTGGGTGATCACCCCCGCGTCACCCTTTAAGTTGATCGCTCGAAGGCCAAAATCAGGTTGTTGGCCGGCATCGGCACGGTTTCGATCAGACTGAGGCCGACGCTGTCGGCCAATGTCCTGACCTCTCCGAGGTCACGCACGCCCCATTCGGCATTCTGCTCGCGCAGACTGGTGTCGAACACCGCGTTGCTGAGCGCGGTGTGCTTGCCCTCGCGCTTGAACGGTCCATAAAGAAACAGCCGCCCGTCGGCGCGCAGATAGCGCGCGGCGCCGGCGAACAGGCCCTCGGCCACGCGCCACGGCGCGATGTGGATGACATTGGCACAGAACACCGCAAGCAGTTCGCCAGGGCCGCTGCCGTCATGCATCGCCGGACACCAGGCGGGATCGGAAAGATCGATCCGAAACGGCGGGCGGATGTTCGGCAGATCAGCATGTTTCAACCACGCCGCGATGCTGCCGAGATGGCGTTCGTTATAGTCGCTCGGCCACCAGGTAATGTCGGGGGTATGTTTGGCGAAATGAACCATATGCTGGCCGGTGCCGCTGCCGGCCTCCAGCACGTCGCCGGATTTACCGGCGAGGAATTTCTGCAACACGGCCCAGATCGGCGCATGGTTGCGGTGGAACGCCGCCGCGTCCAGCCGCCCGTCGGGCTCGACCGGGCGGCCATCCTTGCCGAATTCCATCAGATAGTCAGCCACGGCTCTCTCCAAAAGTCAGCTTTAGACCGCGGCGGCGCCGGTTGCAAAAAGCCGCCGGATTGTCGGCAACACCGGAACAATCGGGCTATTCCCGGGCGCCCTGCGAGAACCGTTAACCCGCGCAACCTTGGTTCTGAAAGAACCAATGCCACGAATCTTTAGTTTGACGCGTTTTCTTCACGCGAGCCGGTGACCACTTCGCTTGAAAACGCTTTACTATCCACATTGCCAGCCGATAGCCTTTATGCTTTTCAACCTCTATATTCCGCAGGGATCATCGTCATAACGTCCGGGAAAACGCCTTTGATCGCTCCTTTTTCCACCAAGCCAGCCCTGTTTCTGGCGCTGCTGGCCGGCGCCGTGCTGTGCGCCGGTTCCGCCCATGCGCAATCGGCCGCCGCCGAAGGCCAGAAGCTCGCCTTTGATCGCAGCAAGGGCAATTGCCTGACCTGCCATGTCATCAAGGGCGGTGACCTGCCCGGCTCGATCGCGCCGGAATTGGTCGGCATCAAAAACAAATATCCCGACCGCGCCGATCTCGTCGCCATTGTCACCGACGAAACCCTGCGCAATCCGCAGACCGTGATGCCTCCGTTCGGACGAAACCGGATTCTGACCGAAAAGGAAATCAGCGCGGTGGTGGATTTCCTGCAAACGCTGTGAAGCCAGCCCGTACGCTTTAGGAGATTTTGGATGTCCCATACTGACAACAGCGTTTCGGCGACGCGGCGGCTGATCCTGAAGGGCGCGGGCGTGCTCGCGCTCGTGGGCCTCGGCGTCATTTCGCTGGATCTGCGCGCAGCCTTTGCCGCGGCCAACGACAAATATCCGGAAGACGCCTTCAAGCAAAAGACCGAGGCGGATGCGATCAAGGCGCTCTACGGCAAGACCGCCGAGGCGTCCGACAAGGTCAAGCTCGACGCGCCCGAGATCGCGGAGAATGGCGCCGTGGTGCCGGTATCGGTCACCACGACGCTTCCAGATGTGACCTCGATCTCGTTCCTGGTCAGCGAAAATCCGGTGGTGCTGGTGGCGTCCTACAAGATTCCGGCCGGCACGATGCCGAGCGTGGCCAACCGTATCAAGATGGCCAAGACCAGCAATGTGATCGTAGTCGTCGAAGCCGGCGGCAAGGTCTACAGCACGACCAAGGAAGTCAAAGTTACTGTCGGCGGCTGCGGCGGCTAGGGCGCATGATCCGGAAAAGTGGGAACCGGTTTTCCGACCAGATCATGCGCAAAATATAGAGCTAGGAGAAGAAACCGATGGCATCGACCATTCGCGTGCGCGCAACTTCGAACGGCGACATCACCGAGGTGCAGGCCTTGATCCAGCATCCGATGGATTCCGGCTTCGTCAAGGACGCAAAGGGCGCGATCATTCCGCCGCACTTCATCCAGCAACTGACGTTCGAATATGACGGCAAGAACGTGTTCGCCGCCGACTGGGGCGGCGGCGTCTCCAAGGACCCTTACGTCAAGTTCGCCTTCAAGGGCGGCAAGAAGGGCGACGACCTGAAGATCAGCTGGCTCGACAACAAGGGCGCGACCGACACCACGACGGCGAAGATTCAATGAAGCCGCGCTCCGCAATCCCCCTTGCCTCCGTCGCGCTTGCGTTCGTCGCGCTGACGTTCGCCACGCCATCCGCCCCGGCCGCCGACACGGTCGACCCGGTCAAGGACGCGACGGCGTTCAAAAAATTCTTCACCGACAAGTTTCCCAAGGTGAAACTGGAGGATTTCGTCAACGGTCCCTATTCGATGAACGAGGACCTGCACAAGCAGTGGGAAGAAAAGGAACAGTTTCCGCCCTACGAGTTCTCGCTCGAGATGGGCAAGGAGATGTTCACCAAGCCGTTCAGGAACGGCAAGAGTTTTGAGGACTGCTTCCCGAACAAGGGCATCGGCATCCGCCAGAACTATCCTTATTTCGACGAGAAGGAAGGCAAGGTCGTCACGCTGGAGCTGGCGCTGAATCGCTGCCGCGAGGCCAATGGCGAGCCTGCGTTCTCCTATGTGAAGGACGAAATGGCGGCGCTGACCGCCTACATGGCCTTCACCTCGCGCGGCAAGCCGATGGACATCAAGATACCGAACGATCCGCGCGCGCTGGAAGCCTACGAGAAGGGCAAGGAATATTTCTACACCCGCCGCGGCCAGCTCAATTTCTCCTGCGCCACCTGCCACGTGCAGAGCCCGGGCGAGCGCATCCGCGCCGAGATCCTTGCGCCGGCGCTCGGCATTCTCAACGCGATGCCGATCTACCGCTCGGAGTGGAGCGGCATGGGTACCGTCAGCCGGCGCTTTACTTCCTGCAACAGCCAGATCCGCGGCGTGCCGCTCAAGCCGCAGGACGACGAGTATCGCAACGTCGAATATTATCTATCCTATGTCAGCAACGGGCTGCCGATCTCAGGTCCGGGAGCGCGGCCATGAACATGCTTAAGCCCGTATTGGCGTCGATGCTTCTGATCGCAGGTTCAGCCTGCGCACTCGCCGCCAACGAGGACGACTACAAGGCGGCCTACGCCGCGGCTGAGACCGCCAACAAGGAAGCCGGTAGCCTGCGCAACCAGTGGACCACGACGGCATCGACGCTGGCGGCGGCGAA
The DNA here is from genome assembly GCA_038244925.1 of Hyphomicrobiales bacterium. Classification (GTDB taxonomy): domain Bacteria; phylum Pseudomonadota; class Alphaproteobacteria; order Rhizobiales; family Xanthobacteraceae; genus Bradyrhizobium. The sequence goes on from JBBRSX010000011.1 coordinate 47,999, forward strand.
AAAGTCGGCCGAGGGCGGCGACTTCGACAAGGCCACCGCCGCGGCCAAGGAAGCCGAAGCGTTGGCAAAGGCTTCGATCTTCCAGGCCACCAGCGAAAAAAAACGCTGGAAAACCATGGAAATACGCTGAGCCGCCGGCATGATCCAGAACCGGTTTTCCGAACGGATCATGCTCATAATGCTCGCGCGGAGAGACGCATGACCATCCGCCGCCGGGATTTCCTGAAGCTCACCGGCGCCGCCGCGTTCGCAGGCAGCCTGCCGCGATCAGCGCGCAGCGCCGACAGCGCCTACGATCTCGAGCGCTTTGGCAATGCGCGCATCCTGCACATGACGGATACGCATGCGCAGCTCAAGCCGATTTATTTTCGCGAGCCCGGCGTCAATATCGGCATCGGCTCGATGCAGGGCAATCCGCCGCATCTGGTCGGCCGGGCCTTTCTCGATCGCTTCGGCATCCGCCCTGACAGCGCCGACGCCTATGCTTTCACCTGCATCGAATTCGAGAAGAACGCGGGACGATTCGGCAAGCTCGGCGGTTTTGCACATCTGAAGACGCTGATCGACAAGTTGCGCAGCGACGTCGGCGCGGGACGCTCGCTGCTGCTCGACGGTGGCGATCTCTGGCAAGGCACCGGCCTATCCAATACCATGCAGGGTGCCGACATGGTCGACGCCGCCAACCTGCTCGGCATCGAAGCCATGACCGGCCATTGGGAATTCACCTATGGCGAGCAGGCGCTGCGAAGCAATCTCGAACGCTTCAAGGGCGAATTCCTGGCGCAGAACGTGTTTCTCACCGAGGAAGCCGCCTTCAACGACGCCAAGGCCTTCGATCCGGCCTCGGGCCGCGTGTTCAAGCCGTCCGTCATCAAGGAGATCGGCGGGCATCGCGTCGCCGTGATCGGACAGGCGTTCCCCTATGTGCCGATCGCCCATCCGAAGCGCTTTACGCCGGACTGGAAATTCGGCATCCGCGACGAGGAACTGCAAAAGCTCGTCGATGGACACCGCAACAACGACAAGGTCGATTCGGTCATTCTGCTGTCGCACAATGGCATGGACGTTGATCTCAAGCTCGCCGGCCGCGTCACCGGCATCGACGTCATCCTCGGCGGACACACCCATGATGCCGTGCCGCAGCCGGTCACTGTCACCAACGCCGGCGGCGTTACGCTGGTCACCAACGCCGGCTCCAACGGCAAGTATCTCGCCGTGCTCGATCTCGATATCGCCAAAGGCAAGGTCGCCAATGCGCGCTACCGGCTGCTGCCGGTGTTTTCGGAACTGTTGAAGCCCGATCCGGCGATGCAGGCACTGATCGACAAAACCCGCGAACCGTATGCCGCCGCGTGGACCGACAAGATCGCGACCGCGGACCACCTGCTCTATCGCCGCGGCAATTTCAGCGGCACCACGGATCAGTTGATCTGCGACGCGCTGCGCGGCGAACTCAACGCCGAGATCGCGCTGTCGCCGGGCTTTCGCTGGGGCACGACGGCGCTGGCGGGCCAGGCGCTTACGATGGAAGACGTGCTGGCGCAGACCGCCATCACCTATCCCGAGACCTACGTTGCTAACATGACCGGCGGCCAGATCAAGAACGTGCTCGAAGACGTCTGCGACAATCTCTTCAATCCCGATCCCTACTACCAGCAGGGCGGCGACATGGTCCGCGTCGGCGGACTTTCCTACACCTGCGCGCCATCGGAGACGGTCGGCAAGCGGATTTCCGAATTGAAGCTCGACGGCGGCCACGCGCTGGAAGCCAGCAAGAGCTACAAGGTGGCGGGATGGGCCTCGGTCAACGAACAGAAGGGCACGCCGGTCTGGGACGTGGTGGCAAACCACCTCAAGTCCGGCAAGCCGCCCAACCGGCAACCGCCCGGCGTGACGCTCAGGGGCGTCGACGACAATCCCGGCATCGCGAGACCGGGATGACGGACTTCCCGATCGCGATCCGCGCGTTGGTCTTGGGATTGTCGGCCTTGGCATTATTGATGTCAGCGGTCGCCCCTGTCGCACGGGCCCAGCAGGCGCCGCTGCAGGACAAGCCGTTCGCCGATCACAAGATCGTGCTGCAGCTCTCGGACAATGATACGAGGAAACAAGGCCTGGTGATCAGCGTCGCCAACAACCTCATGAAATTCTACGACCCCGACAAAGTCGCGGTCGAAATCGTGGCGTTCGGTCCGGGAATTGATCTATTGCGGCCGGAAAATCCCAACCGCAAGCTGGTCGAGAGCCTTGTCGCGCAGGGCGCGCGTGTCGATATCTGCCTCAACACCGTCGATACGCTGGAGCGCGAGTCCGGCAAGCGCCCGGAATTCATCACCGCCGCAACACCTGTGCAGGTCGGCGTCGCGCAGATTCTGTTCCTGATCGAAAACGGCTATACGCTGGTCCGGCCATAAGGAGTTCTCGTATGTTTCGTCGCCTCGTTACCGCTACCGTTTTCTCGATAGCACTTGCTGTCAGCGCCCTCGCCGCCGACACCAAGCCGCATCGCGTCACCATTCAGATCGACCAGAACGATCCGCAGGTGATGAATCTGGTGCTCAACAATGCTACCAATGTGATCGAACACTATCGCGGCAAGAACGAGGACGTCGACATCGATATCGTCGCCTACGGTCCCGGCCTTCACATGCTGCGCGCCGATACTTCCCCGGTGCAGGACCGCATCAAGCGGCTCAAGGACACTGTATTTCCGGGCAAGATCCAGTTTTCCGCCTGCAACAACACCAAACAGGGCATGGAAAAGACCGAAGGGCACGCGATTTCGGTCCTGCCCGAGGCCACCATCGTGCCGTCCGGCGTGGTGCATTTGATGGAATTGCAGGAACAGGGCTGGAGCTACGTCCGGCCCTGAGCAGCATCTCAGGAGACGGAATGGTTTGAGTACGCCGCCCTGATGGAATATCATGCTCCGGAATCAACATCCGGCAGCAGTCATGATCTTTCGTCAGCTCTTCGACAGCGTCTCAGGCACCTATAGCTACCTGCTGGCCAGCCGGCCCGGCGGCGAGGCGCTGATCCTCGATCCCGTGCTGGAGAAGGCCGACCGCTACTGCCAGCTGCTGCGCGAACTCGATCTTCGGCTGGTCAAGGCGGTCGATACCCATCTGCATGCCGATCACGTCACGGGTCTCGGCGAACTGCGCGACCGCACCCAGTGCATCACAATCATGGGCGAACAGAGCAAGGCCGACGTGGTGTCGATGCGGGTCGCCGACGGCGACCAGGTGATGATCGAAGGCTTGAGCCTCGACGTCATGTACACACCCGGCCACACCGACGATTCCTATAGTTACTTGATGGGCGACCGCGTCTTCACCGGCGACACGCTCTTGATCCGCGGCACCGGCCGCACCGATTTCCAGAACGGCTCTTCGCGCGCGCAGTATGACTCGATCTTCAACCGGCTCTTGAAGCTGCCGGAAGAAACCATGGTATTCCCCGCCCACGACTACAAGGGCGACACGGTCTCCACCATCGGCGAGGAGAAGCGCTACAATCCGCGGCTGCAGGTGCGCTCGGTCGACGAATATATCGAACTGATGGCCAACCTGAAATTGCCCAACCCGAAGATGATGGACGTGGCGGTACCCGCCAACATGCATGTCGGCCTGCATCAGGAAGACCTCGCCAAGCAGGGCCTGGCGCTCAGCGCCCGCGACGCCATCGAGAGCCTCGGCCGGCCCGATATCCTGCTGGTCGATCTGCGCGAGAACAACGAACGCGCCAAGCACGGCACGATCTCCGGCGCGCTGCACGCGCCGTATCCCGGCATCGGCGAGAACCTGCAGCCGGGCGGCATGCTGCGCGAGGTCGCGGCCGCGACCGGACGCCGGGTGGTGTTCTTCTGCGCCTTTGGCGAACGCTCGGCGATGGCGGTGGCCGCAGCCAAGAGTGCCGGTCTGCTCAACACCGCCCATATCGAGGGCGGCATTGATGCCTGGAAGAAGGCCGGCGGGCCCGTCCTGCACGCCTGACCCGGGCGGGGAGTTCCGCCGCCCCTTCACCATGATGGCCGAATCCGCGCGATAACGCGGCTTTTGGCGCCTAAAATAACGCCCTCACCGTCGCGATCCGTGGTAACACCCGCCACAGATCGTTCGACGATATCGGTCGTGATTTCAGAGGTATAAGATGGACGACGAGCCGAAGAGCCCCGCCGAAATGAAAGAAATTCGGCTGCACCGGAAGCGCACCCAGGAAGTCGAAGGCATCAAGGCGATGGCCGAAATCGCGGCCGCCGATGTCGCGATCCGCAAGCGCACCGAGACGCTGCGCGCGCTGCGCCTTGCCAAGGAAGCCGCCGACCGTGAAAATCCGCCGGAGCCGAAGGTCAAGGCGAAGCGCGTGACGAAAGCCAAAGTCGCGAAAGAGGTCGCAAGTACGACCGCGAAAAAGGGCTGAGCATCATGACGAAAGAGGATCGTGATCGCGCCCAGGCGCGCATGGACAAGGCGACCAGGGCAGCCCAGGACGCCCGGTCCGGGAAAGCCGACCGGGATTCGGCCAACAAGGCCGTGCTCGACAATATGGCGAAGCTGAGGGCGCTGCGACTCGCGCGCGAAGCCGCCGAACCGCCCCGCGTCGTCGCGACGAAGAAGGCGGCAGCGCCGAGGAAAAAGAAGGCGGACGAACCGGCCCCGGCCCTGTCGGATTGGCTGGCGAGCCAGCAGAGCGGCGGCCGGCGCACGTAGCGCCTTATCGGTTCTGATTGAATCAGAACCGGGCTGTACTCTTTTATTTTGACCCGTTTTCTACCGCAGATAAGTCTACGCAATCTGCGTGAACTCGATTGCCATGCGAACCGGCGTCCACCCCCGGATCAAGTCCGAGGGCATGCTTCGCTCGAAATGCTATGGAACGCAGCCTCAGGCCTGGCGTGTTACGCCGGCGGCCAATTGATCATCGACCGCGTCTTGCTCGCGGCATCGTAGACTTGCACCTGAAGCATCTGGAACTTGTTCTTCAGGGCCATGCCCGCCTCTTCAGCGGACTCAACCGTGTCGTGATGCGATTTGAAATGGCCGTCGACGACCAGCGAGTAACCGCTCTCCGGCGCCTTGTCGGCGCGGATAATTTTGCGCGACTGCGGTTCGTCCGCCTCGATGCGGGGCTTCTTCATGCTGGCTCCGTGAAAGGCCCGTTGGGCGTTAACGCCGCAAAAAGGGCAGGAAAATTGCGCTGACCGGCGCTAGGATGACAAGCCATGCCGGCCAGATCGAGATTATGCGGTTACCCCGAATCGGCATGCAGAGCAAACGCCGAATGACCCGGCGAAAAGGAATTATATGGGCGGAACTGGCAAGAACAGCGAGCCTCCGAAGAAAACCGACGACAAACCGAAGAAGCCGGAGCCGGCTCCCGTCGAGAACGACGATTACGAGGACGGCGACTTCGCCACCCCGAAGCGCGACCGCAGCGGCAACGACGACGAGCCGTTGTGAGGACGACGGACCGTGGATTCCATGAGGCGGTGAGCGTGCCCACCATTCATCCTGATGATCTGGGATAGATGGTGGGCACGGCGCATGCGCGCCTTTTGCCCGCCCTACGCACCGGGGCTTATCCAAACCCCTCACTCTCGATCTTCCGAATGCTCCCGAGATCGAGCAGATGCGCGCCAAAGCCGCCGCGCGCGAGCTTGATCGCGAAAGCCGGCGAGGCCAGCAGAACCCCAACCGTGATCGCCAGTGGCACGGCGCTGAGCCAGTCCAGACCAACCGGCGTCAGTTCCTCGCTGCTGCCGGCATAGGGCCCGCCGGCCGTCGCGAGAAGCGCGCATTCCCTGACGATATCGCTCCGCGTTGCGCCGCGCGATGCGGCTCCGAGCAGCGCCTGCATTGCCAGATGCGTCAGAACGCCCTCGCGGCTCGCTGTTAACGCCGACGGCGTCTCGCCGAGCGAAAGACGCAGCAACAGGCCAACCAGATCGCTGCCCGAACGAAAAGCGCTCATCGGCTCAACCAGCCGCGGATTGCAGTCGATCAACAGCGACGTCGCGTCATCTTGCGGCATGATGTAGTCGACCGACAGCGCGCCGTGCCAGTCGAGTGCCCGGCCGACCTTTTCGACAAAGCCGCGCAACTGCGGCCGGCTCACGCTTTCCTTGATCGCTTCGCCGCCACCGACGCCGGCCGCGACCTGCCGGTAGGCGTGAAAGCCAATCATCGCTCCATCAGCGAATACCGACTGCGCCTTCTCGGTGGTGCCCGCGATCAGGTCCTGCACCAGCACTTCATCGGTGAAGGCGTCGCCGGACTTGAGATCACGCAACGCGACTTCGAGATCGTCCGCGTTGCGTACGAACCAGATGCCGCGGCTCGCCGTGCCGACCGAGGTTTTGACGACCGCCGGAAAGCGGATGGCGTCGCGCAACGCCTGAGCGGATTTAACGATCTCCGTCGACGGCTGCGGCAAGCCCAGTCGATCGAGCAGCCGCGAAAAGCCGGCCTTGCTGTGCGCGGTGCGATAGCTGTCAAAAGACGGCAGCGCCAGACCGGCACGGCCTTCGAGGCGCTGCCGCATCCGCGCGAACAGGAATCCCTGCTCATGGGTCGGCAGCAGCACGTCGAAATTCCCGGCCGACAACAGCCGCTCGACAAAGGCCAGATATCCGGCCGGATCGGCGCGCAGGCCAGGACAGCGATGAAATTTCCGAACGAAGCGCGAGAACCGCGCCAGGCACCAAAGCGAGGGATCGCAGACCTCGACGTGATGGCCGGACAGGCCCAGAATCGTGATCGCCTCGCGGGCCGAGGTGCTGGAACCTTCGGACACCAGCACCCGGAGCGGTTTTGCGGGATCAGGCATGTCGGATCATGGCCGCGCCCCGCCCTCCTTGTCGCTGGTTTTAGTGACGCATTTGCTGCGGCTGAGGGACGCGCCGGGGCAGCCATGCAGCGGCATTCATGGACAAATAACCGCCAGCCTATATTTTCACCCGCGATTTTCAGCGTGCCTTGCCGGGCCGTTGGTCACACGGGATTTTGAGCTGACATGGTCGATATTCTCGCCGCACCGCAGCAAACAAAAGCGGACAGTTCGCTGCGCACGCTGACGGCGATTTCGATCGCGCACTGGGTCAGCCATTTCCATCTGTTCGTGCTGCCGATGCTGTTTCCGTATCTGAAGGCGCAACTGGGCGTCGGCTATATCGAACTCGGCTTCGCGCTGACCGTGTTCGGCCTGGTCTCCGGCCTGACCCAGGCGCCGATCGGCTACCTCGCCGACCATATCGGCGCCCGAAAGGTACTGCTGACCGGCCTCACCGTCGGCGGTCTCGCGTTGATCCTGCTCGGCATGCATCTGAGCTACACCTCGCTGATCCTCTGCGCGGCGCTGCTCGGTCTCGCCAACAGCGTCTATCACCCGGCGGACTACGCAATCCTGTCGGCGCATATGGATGTGCGGCGGATGGGCCGCGCATTTTCGATTCACACCTTTGCGGGTTTCGTCGGCGGCGCGGTGGCACCGGCGATCATAGCCGCTCTGGTGGCGACCGTCGGCGGCCTCGGCGCGCTGATCGTGGCCGGAGCCGTCGGTCCCGCGGTGGCGCTGCTGTTGATGGCCATCGGCATTCCCGATGCCAGTTCGGCCGACCGCAAGGGCGATGGCGGCTCGGCGCCACAGCAAAGCGTCATCACGCCGACGCTGATCGTGCTGACGATCTTCTTCATGTTGCTTGGCCTGTCGAATGCCGGCATCAACAATTTCGGCGTCGTAGCCCTGATGACCGGATATGGCGTGACGTTCTCGGCCGCCAATATCGCGCTGACCGCGTTCCTTACCGCCAGTGCCGCCGGCGTGCTCGCGGGCGGCTATCTCGCTGACCGCACCTCCAGGCACGGCCAAGTCGCCGCCGCGTGCTTCGGCATCAACGCCGTCATCATTACGGTCATTGCGACGGTCAACCTGCCGACGGCGGTTTTGACCGCGGCGATGGGGCTGGCCGGGTTCCTCGGCGGCGTCATCGCCCCGTCACGCGACATGCTGGTCCGCAACGCGGCCCCTCCGGGTGCGGCCGGCCGCGCCTTCGGCATCGTCTCTACCGGATTCAATTTCAGCGGCATCTTGAGCCCGCTGCTGTACGGCTGGGTGATGGACCAGAACATGCCGCATTGGGTGTTCGGCGCCTCCGTCGTCTTCATGGTGCTGACGGTCGTGCTGGCGCTGGTCACCGACCGCAAGCCGGCGGCAGCCACCTAGCCACAAAACCGCCCGAACGCATCCCAGAGCCTCGTCCCGGGCGGTTGACAGTCTGCCGTGACGTCCGATGATGCGGCAACAAAACAGAACCGGGATGGAACGCCATGACCTCGACCCCTGACCTCGTGATCCGTGGCGGCAACATTGCCGATGGCAAGGGCGGCGACCTCTACGAGGGCGACGTCGCCATCACGGGCGGCCGCATCACCGAAGTCGGCAAGGTCTCTGGCAAAGGCAAGGAAGAGATCGACGCCCGGGGCAAACTGGTCACGCCCGGCTTTGTCGACGTTCACACCCATTATGACGGCCAGGTCGCCTGGAGCCAAGACATCACACCGTCTTCGCAGAACGGCGTCACCACGGCGATCATGGGCAATTGCGGCGTCGGCTTCGCGCCGTGCAAACCGGCCGATCATGTCCGGCTGATCCAGTTGATGGAAGGCGTCGAGGATATTCCGGAACCGGTGCTGAGCGCCGGCATTCCCTGGGCCTGGGAAAGTTTTCCGGATTACATGGAATGGTTGTCCAAACGAAATTTCGACATCGACGTCGGCGCCCAACTGCCGCACGCAGCCTTGCGCGTCTACGTGATGGGCGAGCGCGGTGCGCGCCGCGATCCCTCGACGCCGGAGGATAACAAGGCGATGGCGGCATTGGCGGCTGACGCGGTGCGGGCCGGTGCGCTCGGCTTTTCGACCTCGCGCACGCTGAATCATCGCACCTCGACCGGAGACTTCACGCCCACCCTTAAAGCCGGCGAGGACGAACTGACCGCGATTGCCGCTGCAATGCATGCGCAGGGCCGCAGCGTCTTGCAGTTCGTGCTCGATCTCTCCACCATCAACGAAGACCTGCCGATGATGCTGCGGGTGGCGGAGAACACCAAAATCCCGGTGACGTTCTCGATCACGCAGAACGACAAGGAGCCGCAGCGCTGGCGCAAGACGCTCGACATCATCAAGGACGCTTCCGCGCGCGGCCTCGATATCACCGCGCAGATCCCTGCCCGCCCGGTCGGGCTGATGCTCGGGCTGGAATTGTCGCGCAACCCGTTCCAGACCCATCCGAGCTACAAGGCGATCGCCCATCTGCCGCTGGAAGAACGGTTGAGGCGCCTGCATCAGCCCGAGATGCGCAAGGCGATCCTGAGCGAACACGCCACCGCGACCGACGATCCCCTGTTCTTCCGGCCGAACTACGACAAGATGTATCTGCTCGGCAATCCGCCGGATTACGAGCAGCCGCCGGAAAATACGCTGGGCGCGCAAGCCCGCCGCCAGGGCCGGCAGCCGGAAGAACTCGCTTATGAAGCGATGCTGACCGAAGACGGCCGCGGCATGCTGTATGTGCCGTTCCTCAATTACTCCGACGGCAACCTCGATGCGACCCGCGAGATGTTGCGCGATCCGCATTCGGTGCCCGGCCTCAGTGACGGCGGCGCGCATTGCGGCATCATCTGCGACGCCAGCTTCCCGACCTATCTGCTGACGCACTGGACCCGCGACCGCAGCCGCGGCGAAAAGCTGTCGATCCCGTTCGTGGTCGCCGCACAGGCGCGCAAGACCGCGCTGTCGGTCGGCCTCTACGACCGCGGTGTGATCGCGCCGGGCTTCAAGGCCGACATCAACGTCATCGACTACGACAAACTGCATCTGCACCCGCCGAAAGTGCATTACGACCTGCCGGTCGGCGGCCGCCGCCTGCTGCAACAGGTCGACGGCTACGATGCCACCATTGTCTCTGGTGTGGTGACGCAGCGTGGCGGCAAGGCCACCGGCGCGCGGCCGGGCAAGCTGGTGCGCGGCGCGCAGGGTGAGAAGTCGCAATTCGGCGCGGCGGCGAGCTGAGCGCGCTACCGCTCCGTGTAGTTCACATGGATGGGCAGCGGAAGCCGCAGGCGAAGAGGCGGATTTGGAAGGCTCGATGGCGGCACTGCTTTCGGCAGCAGTCTGAGGTTTGAAACGATCTCCCTCAGCAGCCGCCTGATGGCGGGCTCTACCTTCTCGCAGATGAACCAGCAGACCAGGAGAACCATGCCCAGACCCACCCAAACAGCCAGGGATGCATCCAGGCCGGCATCGATCAGGACACGAATGATAGCTGAGCCAACGACGTCGTGGGTGAGATAAAATGGATAGGTTATCAACCCGAGCGTTCGCAAATAACCCGCCGCCTGGGGAGAAACGGTGGCGCCTCTGCTCCTGTTCGCGGCAACGGCAATGAGCAACACCGCCGCAGCCCAGACGACGATCGGCACAAAGGCTGATTGATCCGAGATGGTTGGTATATTCAAAAGGAAAGAGGCAAAATAGTATATTTCCGCACACCCGGAAAGACATGTCACGGCGACGGCAAACTGTTCGCTGGCGGTCAATTTTCTATTTGAAGAAATAAACAGCCAAATCCCCAGCGCGAAAAAACAGCCATGACACAACAACCATGCTGCGCCCGGCACCCGAAACATCAAGACAACATAATAGAGCAGGTCGGAGCCCGTCACGCCTGACAGCACCAGCAGGGCAAAGGCGTTGAAGCCTGCGCTATAGATGGTGAGACCCCAGGCCAGGTGCCGCAGGGTGATTTTCTTCGTCAGCAGCGCGCAAAACACCAGCCCGTAAAAGGCCATTTCTGCCGCCAGCGTCCAATAGATGCAGTCGATCCATTGACCTCCGATTCCCTTGGGAACGAGCAGCATGGCCCTGATGTAGCGGAGAATGAATTCGGATGCTTTCCCGGGCGCAAAGAGCAGCAGAACAATGAAGGTCAAGGTGGAGCAAATCCATACCGCCGGATAGAGTCTGAGTGCACGACCAAAAAGAAACTCGGTCGCCGAAGACTTGCTCGCGGAATTCGCTATGACGAAACCGGAAATAACGAAGAATATTTCAACTCCCACCCAGCCGAACCAGGTGAAAGGCGCGGCAGCCGTGAATTGAACGTCGGCGGCAACGTACTGCTCGAAACCTGGAGGAACGTTGATTGAAGACCAGGACGAGGACCAAAACATCAGGTGAAAAACCGCAACGCCGAGAGCAGCCCCGAAGCGCAGCGGATCCAGCAATGGGAAGTAGTTCTTCACGGGAATTCACCAAATCCATGGGACAATCCCGTTGCAGATACTGGATCCGTTCAACACGCTCTTTGACGCGGGTCACACAGCCCTCGGTCTCACAATTTCGGCGGTGGTGCGTCCGGCTCCGTGCCGGCGCCACCGCCGTTTGCGGGGCGCAAACCAAATTTCGCTGAAGGCCGGTCTAGTTGCCGAGCTTGATGCCGGCTTCCTTGATCACCTTCGCCCATTCGGGCGTTTCTTTCCTGATGACCGCGGTAAATTCGGCCGGCGTATTGCCGACCGGCTCGAGGCCAAGTTCGTCGAACTTCCTGCGCACCTCAGGCATCGCCAGCATCTTGACGGTCTCGTCGTGCAATTTATCCAGAACATCCTTTGGCGTACCGGCCGGCGCCAGCAGGCCGAACCACGGCACGGCCTCGAAGCCGGGGAAGCCGGATTCCGCCATGGTCGGCAGGTCAGGCGCCAGCGCTGAGCGCTTGATCGAGGTAATGGCCAGAGCGCGCAATTTCCCTTCCCGCGCCAGCGGCAGCACGTTGACGATATTGGCGAACGACATCGAGATCCGGTTGGCAAGCAGGTCCGGCATCAACGCCGTGGTACCGCGATAGGGCACGGCCGCAACATCGACATGCGCCATGTATTTGAACAATTCAGCGCCGAGATGCTGCGACGTGCCGACGCCGGCATGGCCATAGGTAAGCTTGCCGGGCTGAGCCTTGGCGAGCGCCACCAGTTCCGCCACGGTCTTGACCGGTTGCTCGGGCGGCACGGCGAGCACGTTTGCCGCGATGAATACCTGCGAGATCGGCGCGAAATCCCGCAGCGGATCGAATGGCAGGATTTCATACAGGCTCGGATTAATCACCAGCGACGAGTTGCCACCCATCAGCAACAGGTAGCCGTCGGCGGCCGCCTTGGCGACGCGCTCGGTGGCGATGTTGCTGCCGGCGCCGGGAACATTCTCGACCACGAACGGCGTGCCCCAGACCTCCGAAAATCGATCGGCAAGAATGCGCGCCGCAAGGTCGGGGGCCGTGCCGGGCGTGAAGCCAACCAGGATTTTCACCGGCCGGTCCGGATAACCGGATTGCGCCGATGCCGCCTGCGCCGCGCACAGCACGAACAGGGCGGCGAACAGGTTCCCAACGAACTTCATGGTTCCCTCCATCGTCCGTTTGCCGGTTTACCCGTTCTTTGCCGTCGGATTTGAGGACAAGTCTGTCACCGGCGCGCCATGCCCGCAAGGCGCATCCGGAAGGCCCCCGGAGGGACCAGAAACAAAATCGCGAAAACAACCCCATGCAAAGTAGACCGACGTCGACGTCATCGGCCTGCGCGCGGCCTGACCATCCTGCCGGCTAGTCGGAACCGCGCCGGTTCGTTCAAGACGCCGTGAGGGCACGCAGCTCACTCAGGCAATCCGGCCTTGATAAAAGCCTCCATGAAATCGGCCCTAAGCCGGGGGGACCGCACCCAGGGCGGGGGCACGGCCGTCGATCGGCGCCACCCTGGCGCCTGACGAATACATTGCGCCATCAGTCTTCGAGCATCATCCATACGATCCGCACCAACATAGCAGAGGATGGCTTGCCCCATTCCAACGAGGAAGAATGGAGGAAACGCTCTGACCGCCTTGTCCGCCCAATCCGCCGCCTCGGCGTGCCGCCCGGCATTGTAATGCGCGAGCGCAATGCCAAGCATGGCGTTGTATTTGAAGGGGTCGCGCGGGCTGAGCATCATGGCTCGCTCAAAATCCGCAACCGCCTCATCCGAGCCGCCGTTCCAGGCGCGCAAGAGGCCTCTGAGATTATAGGCGCGCGCATAATTGGGGTTGGCATCGATCGCGCACTGGATCATTTCGGCGCCCCGATCATAGTCGAGCTGGAACCAGAAAAGGTTGAAGCCGACCGCACTAAGGGCGAACGCATCGTCCGTACCCATCGCCTTGAGCCGATCAGCAAGCCTTAGCAGCTCGGCTTCGTCCTCGACGAGGTCGCCCGGCCACCTGTTGGCCCGCCGCCAGGCCAGACAGGATGCTGCGCCGCCATAAGCAGGCGCGAAGTCCGGATCGAGTGCCATTGCCTGCTTGAAGTCCTGCATAGCGGAGTCGTTGTTCTCGGCGCTCATCGGAAACTCGATGTGAGGCAGCCCGCGGTAGAATGCCGTGACGGCATCGATGTTGCCTCGCTGCCTACGGCTTGCACGCGCTGCTTCGGCACGGTCAAGCTCCGGCGCTATGGCGCCGACTACCTGTCGAGTGACCTTGTCTTGCAGATCGAAGATGTCCTCCAGGGTACCTTCGAAGCGATCTGCCCAAAGATGTGAAGCGGTTTCGGCATCGATCAATTGTCCGCTTATTCTCAACCGCACCCCGGTCTTGCGCACGCTCCCTTCCAGAACGTAACGCACGCCGAGTTCGCGCCCGACCTGCTTGATGTCGACCGTCTTGTCCTTGTAGGTAAAGCTTGATTGCCGGGCGACGACGAGCAAGGAACTGAACCGCGACAGCGCCGTGATGATGTCTTCGACCAGCCCGTCGGCGAAATAGTCCTGGTTCGGATCATCGGACATGTTCTGGAATGGAAGCACGGCAATCGACGGCTTCCCGGTTGCAACGGCCGTTGTCGGCGCCCGATCGACAGCCGTATCGATATCCCCGTCGACTTCGCGGACGGCACCGACAAAGCGAAACCCCTTTCGCTGCAGTGTCTTGATCAGGCGCTGCTCACTGCCGCTGTCGCCGATCGCGGCGCGCGCCGAGTTGAGCCGGGTCGCCAGTGCGGCATCGGTGACGGCCTGACGCCCCCACACGGCGGCAATCAGGTCGTCCTTGGTGGTGACCTGTGCCCGATTGCGGATGAGGTACACGAGCAGGTCGAACGCTTGCGGCGCGATCGAAACCGCGACAGGTCCGCGACGCAGTTCTCGCTTGTCGATGTCGAGAACGAAATCATCAAACGAGTAGCGCAACCGTCCGCTCCGTATCGAAGCAGGGCAAGCAGCCCGGGAGCGCAAACTTAGCGGTTGATAAGGAAAATGTAAGGGGTTCGAAAAGTGTCCGGATCGGACCTCCGGCATCCTGCGCGGGCGCGTCGGCGCACGAAGGACAGCCAGGAGGTCAACATGCTGCAGGACCGGCACGGAACAATCGATTATTGCGAGCAGGGAAATGGTCCCACCATTGTCTTTGTACCTGGATCCTGGGCGACGTCGACGACCTGGGGTGAAATCGTTGGGACAATGGATAATCGCTTCCGCACCGTGACGACCAGTCTGCCGGGGTATGGCGGCACACGAGAAAGCCGGACGTGGAACGACTGCTCGATCGACCGGTCGTCGGAAACTGTTGAAGCCGCAATTCGTCGGGCGGGCGGACCCGTGCATCTCGTCGGACATTCCTATGGGGCGCTGGTCTGCCTTGACCTGGCTCTTTGCGGACTGGTGCCGCTGATGAGCCTCACCCTGATCGAGCCTGTGGCATTCGGTCTCTTGCGTCAGGCTGGCGAACTCCGCCTCTATGAGCAGTTCGTCAAAATGCGCGAGGATTACGGCCGGATATTTGAAGCTGGAGAGAGAGAAGCGGCCCGGCCGCTGGTCGAGTATCTCGGCGGCCCCGGGAGCTTCACCGCCCTGCCGTCTCGGCTGCGCGAGCAGATCCTCACCACGACACCAAGCCAGGTGCTCGACATGCGCTCGGGCTTCGATCCGACCATTGCTGCTCTCGGTAATGTTCTGCTGCCGACTCGGATTATCCGCGGTGAACGAACCCCGCCAGCTCTGCATCTATGTGCGAATATCCTCAGCCGGGCGATGGCTAACGCGTCGTTGCATACGGTTGCCGGTGCGGGTCACTTCTTAACGGCAAAGCACGCCGCCGAAATAGCCGGGCATGTCAGCGATCACGTCGCAAAGGTCGAATCCTTCGCCTGGAGCGATCTGAGCTTCGCGTCTCCGTTTGGGATTGCGTCCCGGGGCGCGACATGAGCAGCAGCCTCCGCTGCCCCCGGCATTTGGATCAATCGCGCCCTATGGCAAGCCTGCAGGCCGCTGCATCGAGGTTCGCAGGTCCGATCCGACCGGCATCATGTCATAGGGCGGCTTCCAGCCCGGCAGCGCGGCGAGGCGCTCGCGCCAGGCATCGAGCGCAGGAAAATCGGCTGCGATGTCGAAGCCGGTTTCTTCCTTGGGGTAGTACACATATCCGGCCAGGGAGAAATCCACGATGGTAGGCTGGTCGCCGAGCATGAAGGCACGACCCGCGAGATGCTTTTCGGCGACCGCAAAGCTCGCCTCGGTCCGCGCGCGCAGGAACGCCAGGATCGCCGGATGCACCGGCTCTGGCATGAAGGATTGCTGAAAGCGGTGCATCGCGTGGTTGTTGGTGAACTTGTGATTGTCGAACATGATCCAGCGCAACGCCTCATGCCGCTGGTCGGCGGCGGGCGCGAAGTGGCCGGTGGTTTCCGCGAGCCAGATCAGGATCGCGCCGGACTGCGACATCAGCTGCCCGTCGACTTCGAGCACCGGCACCTCGCCCATCGCATTCATGCCGGCGCGCCAGTCCGGATCGCGGGTCTGGCCGCCGGCGAAATCGACGCCGACCGGCTCCCAGTCGAGGCCGGCGCAGCTCATATAGAGCGCCAGCTTGTAAGAATTGCCCGAGGCTCCGATGCAATGCAGCCGGTAGCGGGCCATTGCCTTACGCGAACTTCGCCTGCGTCGCTTCCTGCCCCGCAGCCAGCCTCGCGCGCTCGGTGTTGGGCCAGAGCAGCAGCAGGCCGAGCAATCCCGACACCACCAGCACCACGGCATTGATGGTGAAGCCGGTCATGTAGCCGTCGAGCGGCACCGCCGCTTTCTGGATCACCGCACCCATCACCGACGGCGCAATCATCCCCGCCAGCGTGTAGATCGCACCATAGATCGCGATCACGGCGCCGCGCTGCTGCACCGGCGTGAATTCGCCGAGCATCGGCGGACAGACGACGTAGATCGATCCGCACAGGCCGGAGCCGACCACCAGGAACGCGATCATCAAGCCGCCCGGCGCGATGTGAGGCAGCACCGCGAGAATCAGGCCGCCGACGATCAGCGGCACGGAGCCCAGCACGCCGCGTGCGCCGCGCGTGGTGTAGCCGCGCGCCAGCATCACCTGCGAGATCCACCCCGTCAGCATCACGATGGTGGCGCCGAACACCCATGGCAGCACCGAGATCCAGCCGGCATCCTTTTGCGAGAAGCCGAGCCCCTTGACGATGAACGGCGTAAACCAGGTCAGCCCGAGCGACAGCGCCCAATAGGCGCCGAAGGTCGCGGCGCAGCAGCCGAGGAAGGTCCGCGAGGTGAGCAGCCGGGAATAGGGAACGCGGGTTTCCGCCGCCGTCATCGCCGCCGTCAGCACCAGCGGACCTTCCTTGCCCATGGCGAACCACGCCACCGTCCACATCAGGCCGACCACGCCGAGCGCGCCGAAGGCGTAGTGCCAGCTATGATTGACGATGACCCAGTTCAGTGCCGGCACCGCGAGGATCACGCCAAAGGCCGAGCCCTGCGACAGGATGGCGGTCGGCAGCGTCCGCTTTTCGTCGGGAAACCATTTGTAGATCGCATGCGCCGCCACCGAGAACGCCGGACCTTCGCCGGCGCCGAGGATGACGCGGCAGATCAGCAGCGTGGTGAAGCTGACGGTGCCGACCATCGGAAACTGCGCCAGCGACCAGATCACCGCCATCACCAGCAACACCCATCGGGTGGCGACGCGGTTGACGATGAAGCCGACCACAACGGCCGAGATCGAGAACAGGAAAAAGAACGAGGAGCCGAGCAGGCCGAACTGTTCCGGCTGCAGCTTCAACTCGTCCATGATCGGCGCGCCGGCCAGACCGACCACGATCTTGTCGGCGAAGTTCACCAGCATGAACAGGAACAGCAGGAAGGTGATTTTCCAGGCGCCCTTGGGCGTCGGTTGCGCGGTCATGGCTCGTTTCCCCGTTATTGTAGCTTTGTCGTTGCCGGTTCTGCAGGACCGGACTTGCCCAATGCTAGCCTTGGCTTTCCCGTCAACGCAACTGGCCATTTTGGCAGGCCTGCGTGCACTGCAACTGCTGGCTGTCCGCGACCGCCGCCGGACGTTCTTTTGAGGGTCCAGTGACCGGATCACGATCCCGTCGTCACAGGATTGAGCCCGTGATCTGATACCGCCGCCCTGATATGTTGCCGCAAATCAAAGGAAATGCTCATGCTCGGAACGGTATATCGGCGCAATTGGCTCATCGGCGCCCTCGTCTCATTGGCGATTTCGGCCGCACCAGGCGCTTGGGCGCAAACGCCGGACTATGAGGCGATCGTCGCCGCTCCCGACCGGGCCGATGCCGACCGGCAGGCCGACCAGCGCCGCCAGCCCGCCAAAATGCTGGCCTTTACCGGCGTCCAGACCGGCATGAAGGTGCTGGATATGGAGGCCAGCGCCGGCTACAGCACCGAATTGCTGGCGCGTAGCGTCGGTCCCTCCGGCACCGTCTACGCCCAGGATTCCGCCGCCGTGATCGAACGCTTCGTCAAGGACAAGTTCGACATCCGCGCCCAGAAACCGATCATGAAGAACGTCGTGCATGTGATCCGGAATTTCGACGATCCGATCCCGCCCGAAGTCTCCGGCCTCGACCTGATCACGTTCTTCTTCGCCTATCACGACGTCACCTATATGGCGGTCGATCGCGCGGTCATGAACAAGAAGATGTTCGCGGCCCTCAAACCCGGCGGCTTCCTCATCATCGCCGACCATTCGGCGAAAGCCGGCGACGGCATCAACGTCGCCAGGACGCTGCACCGGATCGAGGAGAGCACGCTCAAGCAGGAGATCGAGGCCGCCGGCTTCAGGCTGGTCGCGGAAGCCGACTTCCTGCGCCACCCCGAAGATCCCCGGGATGCCAAGGTGTTCCAGCCGGCGGTGCCGAACGACGAGTTCGTGCTGAAATACCAGAAGCCGCTGTGAGGCGCGGTCATCGTGGCCTTCACCAACAGCAATCCCGTCGTACTCAGCGTTAGCGCTTTGACCAAGAGCTACCGCGCCGCCGGCGAGGACATCGCGGTGCTGCGCGGCGTGCATCTGACCGTCAGCGCCGGCGAGAGCGTCGCCTTGACCGGTGAATCCGGCAGCGGCAAGAGCACGCTGCTGCACCTGATCGCCGGTCTTGATGCAGCCGATGGCGGCGAGATCAGGCTGGACAACGCCCTGGTCTCAGAGCTCAACGATTCCGGACGCGCCGAATTGCGGCGCGACCGTCTCGGGCTGGTGTTTCAGCAGTTCAACCTGATCCCGAGCCTGACGGTGGAAGAGAATCTGGTGTTCCAGTCGCGCATCGCCGGCCGTCATGATGCCGATTGGCACCATGAACTGGTGGAGCGGCTGGGGCTTGCGAATTTTCTCAAGCGCTATCCCGAACAACTATCCGGCGGCCAGCAGCAGCGAGTCGCGATCGGCCGCGCGCTGGCGACAAAACCGTTGCTGCTGCTCGCGGACGAGCCGACCGGCAATCTCGACGAGGCCACCGCCGACGAGGTGCTGGCGCTGGCGCGCGATCTGATCGCGCGCAGCGGCTGCGGTTTTCTGATGGTGACCCACAGCGCGCGCCTCGCCGCCACGCTCGACCGTCAGGTCAACCTCCACAATGGAGTGATCGCGTGAGGCGCGCGCTGTGGACGCTCGCGGTGTTGCTGAGCCACTGGCGGCGGCATCCGATGCAACTGGCGACGCTGCTGATCGGATTGATCTCGGCGACCGCGCTGTGGAGCGGCGTGCAGGCGCTCAATCAGCAGGCGCGTAATTCCTACGACCGCGCCGCCGCCACCTTTGGCGGGACGCGTACCGCCATGCTGGTCGGCAACGGCGCCACCTTCCCGCAAAAATGGTTCATCGATCTGCGCCGTGCCGGCTGGCCGGTCTCGCCGGTGCTGGAAGGACGAATTCAGATCGATGGACGCTCGTTCCGTCTGCTCGGCATCGAACCCGTCACCTTGCCCGCGGAAGTCGGCAGCGCGCCTGCGATCGGCAAAGCCGATCTGCAATCCTTCATGACCCCGCCGGGGGAAATGCTGGTGGCGCCGGAGACGCTGGCCGATCTCAAACTAACCGAAGGTGCGAGGCCCTCCGCCAATGGCGGCGCGTTGTTGCCGCCGCTGCGGGTGCAGCCGCAGCTCGTGCCGGGTGTGCTGGTGGTCGATATCGGCGTCGCGCAAAACCTGCTGAAAATGCCGGATCAGCTTTCGCGTCTTTTGGTCGGAAAGACCGCGGGCAAGCGCGCACCGCTGGAAAGCGTTGCCGGCGACAGGCTGCGCCTGGTCGAACCATCAGCGGAAAGCGATCTCGAACGCCTCACCGACAGTTTTCACCTCAACCTGACCGCCTTTGGATTGCTGTCGTTCTTTGTCGGCCTGTTCATCGTCAACTCAGCCATCGGACTCGCCTTCGAGCAGCGCCTGACCGTCTTGCGCACCTTGCGCGCCTGCGGCGTCTCGGCACGGATGCTGAACGCCGTGCTGGTGCTCGAACTGGTATCGGTGGCGCTGGTCGCGGGACTGATCGGGCTGGTCTGCGGCTATTTCATCGCGGCCTCCTTGTTGCCGGATGTCGCGGCGTCCTTGCGCGGCCTTTATGGCGCGCAGATCCCGGGGCAACTGACCCTGAAGCCGGAATGGTGGATCGCCGGCATCGCCATCAGCGTTTTGGGCGCGCTGGCCGCCGCCGCCGCCAGCCTGGCCAAGGCGTTGCGATTGCCGCTGCTGGCCACCGCGCAGCCACAGGCCTGGCAACAGGCGCAACGCCGCTGGCTGGTATTTCAAAGCGCCGCAGCACTTGCCGTGTTCGCGGTTGCAGGCGGCTTGCTGTGGTTCGGCGATTCCCTGATCGCGGGCTTTGCCGTACTCGCGGCCCTGATGCTGGGCGCGGCGCTGATCCTGCCGATGTTTCTCGAAGCCGTGCTGGCATTCGGCCAGCGCCACGCCACGCGACCGCTCAGCGTCTGGTTCTGGGCCGACAGCCGGCAGCAATTATCGGGGCTGTCGCTGGCCTTGATGGCACTATTGCTGGCGCTCGCGGTCAATGTCGGCGTCGCCACCATGGTGGAAAGTTTCAGCCGCACGTTTCTGGTCTGGCTCGACGGGCGGCTGGCGGCGGATGTCTATGTCAGCGCGGCCAACGATCAACAGGCCACCGACATCAAGGCGTGGCTGCGCGAGCGGCCCGAGGTCGATGCGATCCTGCCCGGCGGCCGTGCAGAGATACAACTCGCGGGCGTCCCGATCGAGGTTCTCGGCCTGCCCGATCACGCCACCTACCGGGACAACTGGCCGCTATTGCAATCGGCCGACAATGCCTGGATCAAGCTTCGTCCCGGCGATAGCTGCCTCGTCAGCGAACAATTGTCGCGGCGTCTCCACATCGGCCTGGGCGATCACATCGACGTCCCGGCGCCGGGTGGTAGCTGGCCGCTCCGTGTCGTCGGCATCTACGCCGATTACGGTAATCCAAAAGGCCAGATCGCGGTGAATTTCGCGGCGCTGACGCGGCGCTTTCCGGAAATTCCACTGACACGAATGGGCCTGCGGGTCGCGCCACCGAAAATTCCGGCACTGATCACAGCGCTGCAGGAAAAATTCGGGCTCGATGACCGCAACGTCGCCGATCAGGCGACGATGAAGGCGGAATCGACCCGGATCTTCAATCGCACATTCTCCGTCACCGCGGCGCTGAACGCCTTCACGCTCGGAGTCGCCGGCATCGCGCTGTTGACCAGCCTGCTGACGCTGGCCAATTCCCGCCTGCCGCAACTGGCGCCGCTGTGGGCGATCGGCATTACCAGACGTCGCCTCGCAGCAATCGAACTTCTGAAGACGATGTCGGTGGCGCTGATCACGACGCTGCTCGCGCTGCCGCTCGGGCTCCTGGTGGCGTGGTGCCTGCTCGCCGTCGTCAACGTCAAGGCGTTCGGCTGGCGGCTGCCGTTTCATGTCTTTCCGCTGCAATTGCTGTGGCTGGTCGGCGTTGCAATGGCGGCGGCGCTCGCCGCGTCACTGCTTCCGGTGATCCGGCTGGCGCGGATGCAGCCGGCCCACCTGATCAGGATCTTTGCCAATGAGCGCTAGCGGTGAAATCACCCGCCGCGGCCTGATCGGCGGCGCGCTGTTCGCCGGCGAAGCCCTGCTCGCGGGGCTCGGCGGCAAGGCGTTGGCGCAGGGCTTTGCCGGGCTCGGCGACAATGCCAGCGGGTTTGCGCCTGTTGTCCCCGGCCGGCCATTTTCATTTCCCGGAGATCACGGCCCGCATCCTGAATTTCGGATCGAATGGTGGTACGTGACCGCCAATCTCGTCGACCCCAATGGGGCGGCGTACGGCGCGCAGTGGACGCTGTTCCGGCAGGCGATCGCTTCCGGCGCCCCGCAGGAAGGCTGGGCCAACCAGCAGATCTGGATGGGCCACGCCGCGGTGACCCGCGCCGACACGCACCGCTATGCCCAAACGTTTGCGCGCGGCGGCGTCGGCCAGGCCGGTGTCGAATTGAAGCCATTTCAGGCATGGATCGATGCCTGGCAGATGCGCGGGCGCGAGGCGATGGACGACAACAGCATCGCGCCGCTTGAGCTCGCCGCGTCGGGCGCCGATTTCAACTACGCGCTGCGGCTCGAGGCCGATCGGCCGCTGGTGCTGCAGGGCGACGGCGGCTACAGCCGCAAATCGCTGGGCGAACAGGCCTCGTATTACTACAGCCAGCCGCATTATCAGGTGAAGGGCAGCATCGGCATCGACGACAAATCGACTGATGTCACCGGGCAGGCCTGGCTCGATCGCGAATGGAGCAGCCAGCCTCTGGCGCCGGACCAGTCCGGATGGGACTGGCTCTCGCTGCACGTCAAGACCGGCGAAAAGCTGATGCTGTACCGGATGCGCCAGACCGACGGCCATCACTACGGCTCGGGCAAATGGTTCGCGCCCGACGGCAGCGCGACGCTGCTCGCCTCCGCCGACATCACCATGGCGCCGCAGGCCTTCACCGAGATCGAGGGACGCAAGATCCCGACGGCGTGGCGTATCGCCGTTCCCAGACTGGCGTTCGCGATCGAATGCGCGCCGCTCAATCCACGGAGCTGGATGGGCACGAGCTTCCCCTATTGGGAAGGTCCGATCAGCTTTAGCGGCAGTCATGCCGGATTAGGATATCTGGAGATGACAGGGTACTAAGCGAGCGACTGCCCGTCATCCCTGCGTAACGGCTTCGCCGTTATCGCTGGAGGCGCGAGCCCGCAGGGCGAACCTCGAAGGATGAGCTGTGGCTGTCGCCCTTCGAGGGCCGCGCTACGCGCCGCCACCTCAGGGTGACGGAGCTCACTTGCCTCATGCGTAGGGTACCATCTTCAAAGGGAATATTCCGATGTATCATTTCACCGCGCTCGCCACCTGTCTGGCGATTGCCGTTTACTTCTACTCATCCATTCTGGTGTCAAAGGCGCGCGGCAAATTCGGCGTCAAGGTGCCCGCAACATTCGGCAATGCCGATTTCGAGCGGGTGTTTCGCGCGCAGATGAACACGCTCGAATGGCTTCCGATCTTCCTGCCGTCGCTGTGGCTGTTCGCGATCTATATCGGCGACGGTATCGCAGCCTTGCTGGGACTGGTCTGGGTGACAGGCCGCATTCTCTACATTCTCGGCTATGCGCAGGCGACTGCGAAACGCGGACCTGGTTTTGCGATTCAGGCGCTGGCAACCATCGCGCTCTGGGTCGGCGCGCTCGGCGCCATCGTCTGGCGCATCGTTCACGCGTGACGCACCACGCGATTGGTCCCGACATCGGTCAACGTGCGTGGTGCAGACCGTCCAATCATACCTTCAACAATCACAGTCGCGCGAGAACGTGAATCACGTCTTCTTCCGTTCACGTATTCAGTAGATAATGCTGCCATGCAGCGTACATCGTGCGCTGCTGTTGCTCTGATCTGCCCCGCCCGTTGATCCCCAACGGGCGGGGATTTCATTTGCGGCATGCTTCGGACGCCCGCGCGAATCGGGGCGGCCGAATGGTAATATGATTACAATCATATAAACCCATTGTGCCCGGCCTCGAGAACGTAACTTCGTCATCACGATTGCGTGCATGCGGGACGGGAAACCGGACGAGGATACCCACGTGCGTTGCACAAAAAGCACGGTCGCCCGGGAAGTGGCGCACTGTAACGTTGTTGTCATTCTAAAAAACAGGTTCCGGATTAAGGTTTGTCCACGAATTTACGTTCGAACAGCGCGTAGATCATCATCGGAGAATAGCTATGTTTTCGACAAAAACCCTGATCCTCGGCTCGGCCGCGGCTCTATTTGCCATCGGCGGGGCACAGGCCGCCGATCTTCCCGTCAAAGCCAAGGCGGTCGAGTATGTGCGAATCTGCTCGCTGTACGGCGCCGGCTTCTTCTACATCCCGGGCACCGACACCTGCATCAAGCTCGGCGGCTATCTGCGCGCCGACACCACGTTCAACGGTGGCGCGCATGGCGCACCGGCCTGGAGCGGGGATCTCGGTCAGCAGAACCGCTTCGCCGACTACTTCACGTCCCGTTCGCGCATGGCGCTGACGATCGATACCCGCACCGCCACCGAATACGGCGTGGTTCGCACCTTCGGCCAGGGCGACTTCCAGTTCAACAACTTTGGCTCGTCAAATCCCGCGGTTACGGGCGCTGCAGGTTCTAACCCACTGAACGGTCCCGGCGGCGGCTATGTCGCGGTCGAGTATCTCTTCATCCAGTTCGCCGGCTTCACCTTCGGTAAGTCCTCCTCGGCCTACTCGACGCCGTGGAACGGTTTCCCAGGCAACATCAACTCGAGCCTGCTCGGCGGCAACAACACCGACACCGGCGTCAACAACATCCAGTACACCGCACAGTTCGGCAACGGCGTGTCGGGCAGCATTGGTCTCGACGATCCGACCGTGTGGGATCGCACCGCGCTCTACAATCTGAGCATTCCGGGTGCGATCGGCGTCAACGGCACCGGTTCGAACGCCTATGGCGGCACCCATGCCCCCGACATCGTCGG
>JBBRSX010000012.1:0-70396 GCA_038244925.1 Hyphomicrobiales bacterium
ACCTTCTCGACCAGGTCTTCGGCGCCGACGACGTCAGCGCCTGCGGCCCTGGCTTCATCCGCCTTGGCGCCACGGGCGAACACACCGACGCGCAGCGTGCGGCCGGTGCCGTTCGGCAGGTTGACGACGCCGCGAACCATCTGGTCGGCGTGACGCGGATCGACACCGAGATTGATCGAGATTTCGATCGTCTCGTCGAACTTCGAGTTGGCGCGTTCCTTGACCATCTTGATGGCGTCCGCGAGCGGATAAAGCGCCTCGCGGTCGACACCCTCGCGGGCCTTCTTCAAACGTTTTCCAATTGCCATGAACCGTTACCCCGCCACTTCCAGACCCATCGAACGGGCAGAGCCCTCGACCATCTTCATGGCCGACTCGATGGAATCGCAATTGAGATCCTTCATCTTCTGCTCGGCGATCTCGCGCACCTGCGCCTTGGTCACCGCACCGGCCTTGTCTCGGCCCGGGGCTTTCGAACCGGACTGGATCTTGGCGGCCTGCTTGAGGAAGAACGACATCGGAGGGGTCTTCATCTCGAAGGTGAACGAACGATCGGCGAAGATCGTGATCACCACCGGAATCGGGGTATTCTTTTCCAGCTTCTGCGTCTGGGCGTTGAACGCCTTGCAGAATTCCATGATGTTGAGACCGCGCTGACCAAGCGCGGGACCGATCGGGGGCGAAGGATTCGCCGCACCGGCCGGCACCTGCAATTTCAGGTATCCGGTCACTTTCTTTGCCATTTACTACTCCTCATGTTGCTCCGGCCAATCCGGAAGCTTCACAGGACCGTGGTGCGGTTCTCATGACGGCTGGCGGCCGTCCGTCCCCTTCCACGGCATTACGGAAGCGTTGCCGCCTCCGATTCGGGTCAGACCTTCTCGACCTGACCGAATTCCAGTTCGACGGGTGTGGCACGGCCGAAGATCGACACCGCGACCTTCACGCGCGAACGCGCCTCGTCAATTTCCTCAACCACGCCGGAGAACGACGCGAACGGGCCGTCGGCCACGCGGACGTTCTCGCCGATTTCGAACGACACCGACGCCTTCGGACGTTCAACGCCTTCCTGCACCTGGTGCAGGATCCGCATCGCTTCGGCTTCGGAGATCGGCATCGGCTTGTTTTCGGCGCCGAGGAAGCCCGTTACCTTCGGGGTGTTCTTGATCAGATGAAACGCCTCGTCGGTCAGTTTCATCTTCACCAGCACGTAGCCCGGGAAGAATTTTCGCTCGGCGTCGATCTTGCGGCCGCGGCGCACTTCGGTGACCTTTTCGGTCGGCACCAGCACCTGCTCGAACAAGTCTTCGAGCCCGCGCTGCTTGGCCTGCTCGCGGATCGATTCCGAAACCTTCTTTTCGAAGTTCGAATAGGCGTGAACGATATACCAGCGCTTGTCCATGGTTTGGGTTCCGGTGCTCATCAGTGGACGCCCAGCAGGAAGGTGACGAGGTAACGAATGATCTGATCCGAGGCGAAGAAGAAGATCGAAGCCAGCGCCACCATCACGAACACCATGATGGTGGTGATCGTGGTCTCGCGGCGCGTCGGCCAGGTGACCTTGGCGGTCTCCGAGCGTACTTCCTGCAGGAATTTGAACGGGCTGAAAGCCATCGTTTGGTATCCGCGTCCTTTGTCAGACGAATGCTTGGTTTTAGGTGAGTCCGAACAGCCCTCTAGCGCCCAGCCCTCTCTCGAAGGATGAGCCGCACAGCGGGCTCGATTGTTCGGGGGAATTTAAAGCCGCGCCGGATATCCGTTTAAACGGGCCAGCAGCAGGTGGCGGGTATCTACTGCCAGTCGGGCCAAAGGTCAAGGTACGGGGTGCCGCAGCGCCTGGTTCGCCGCCGGGCGCTCCGCCCAAGGTTCGACGCCCTTCCCGCCCCTTACAGCCCAATTCGCAGGCATCAGGTCCACCGGATATGCCAACTTGTTGACGCAGATTTATCGCCTGATCCGCCCCGGGGATCCCGCAATGGAGCAGGAAAGTCATAATGGCGTCGTTTCGAATTCACCGCAGGCTCACTGCGGCTGCACTTTTCCTCGTGATCCCAATTGCCGCTTTCGCCCAGGAAGATCGGGGAACCCCCGAACAGCGTGAAGCCTGCACGCCGGACGCCATGCGGCTCTGCGGCGCCTATTTGCTCGATCCGAGGACCGTCGAGGCCTGCCTGCGGGCCTCCGGGCCACAGTTGAGCCCGGCCTGTTACGACGTCTTCTTTCCACCGCAGGCCGCCGCACCGCTGCCGCTGCCGCTGCCGCTGCCGCTGAGGGGTTCGCCACCACCGAAGGGGTCGCGCAAGCGTCCGCCGCCGCCCCCGCAGGAAGACGAGGACTAGGATTTTGGGCGCAACGCGAATCCCATTGGTTAACGCCGGGTAACGCCTCGCTTCAAATCCGAACGAGCGCGCAGCCTTGATTTTAAAATTTTCCGGGCAATTTGCGGCTCCAACGACAGCGCCAAGTGCGTCGTCACTTATTTGAACGAGGACATGAGACGCATGGCGCTCAGCCAAAATCAGCCGAGTCAGGAAGCAGCTCCGGGGGATACCGTCTGGACCGTGCTCGACGCGGCGAATGACCTCGGCGACATCCTCACGGTCGATGCCTGCCGGCGCGTGATCGACGCTACGCTGCGCGGCCAGGATGCTTCGGCATCGGACATGGCTGTGGTCACGGCGTTCTTCAGCTAGTTTCGAAGCTGCGGCAGCAAGCCGGTCCAAATCGTTGATTTAGCCATTGATTTGGCTGGCAGGCGCGGCGACGCCCGCAACCTGCGTCGCCTGATTTCGACACACCGGCTTTGCCGATCCGCGCCATCTGTCGATCCATACCCCCAAGGCGACTTCCGGGCACGCGCGGTTGACGTGGCTCAACACGTTCCCCGTGCGTCACCCCTACCTTCATTCGATTGGACGGCTGTCAAAGGCCTCGATATCAAAAGGGCATGCGGTTTTCATCGCATGCGGGCTGAGGGCAAATGCTGGTCGAGCTTGCACGGCGATCGAAGCGGGATCTGCGTCTCGACCTGTTTCGTGGCCTCGCCAACTGGGCGATGTTCCTCGGCCATATTTCCAGCACCGTGCTGGCCTGGTGTTCGTTCCGGAACTACGGCTTCAGCGATGGCGCCGATCTGTTTGTGTTCATTTCCGGCTATACGTCGGCGCTGGTGTTCGGGCGAAAGATGCTCGAAAACGGCTTCGTTTTCGGAACAACACGGATCCTGAGGCGGGTGTGGCAGATCTATGCCGCGCATATCCTGCTGTTCGTGTTCTATCTGGCGTCCGCTCATTTCCTGGCGGCCAAATTCAACGCGCCTGATTGGATCGATCGATTCAATGTCGGCCCGCTGCTCGCCGACCCGGTGGCGACGATCACCCAGGGGCTGTTGCTCCGGTACAAACCGCTGAACCTGGACGTGCTGCCGCTCTACGTCGTCCTGATGGGCGCCTTTCCGCCGGTGCTGTGGCTGATGCTCAGGCACCGGAACTGGGTCATGCTGGGATCGGTGCTGGTCTATTTCGCAGCCCGCCGGTTCGGATGGAACCTGCCGTCCTATCCGTCCGGGGTTTGGTACTTCAACCCGTTCGCGTGGCAGCTTCTCTTTGTGCTGGGCGCGTGGCTCGGGCTGGGTGGCGCCGAGACGCTGCATTTCCTGGTGCGCTCCAGGGCCGTTCTCGTTCTCGGGCTGAGCTATCTGCTTTTCGCGCTCGTCACGACGCTGGCGGGGCTGATCCCGGATCTGCAAGGATTGTTTCCACGCGTTCTGTTTGAGGCCTTTAACCCGAATGACAAGACCAATCTGGCGCCCTATCGCTTCCTGCATCTGGCCATCCTGATCACCCTCGTCGCGCGCTGGATACCGACCGATGCGCCGGGACTTCAGGCGGCCATCTGGCACCCACTGGTCAAATGTGGCCAGCAATCCCTCGAAGTATTTTGCGTCGGAATCTATCTTTCCTTCATCGCCTATTTCGTCCTGGCGACGACTTCGAACGACGTTGTTGCTCAGTTGCTCGTCGGCAGCGCCGGCCTCGCGATCATGACGGCGGTGGCCTATTATCGGTCGTGGTCGAAGCGGGTTGAAAAATCCGGCCACGCCGACCATCATCGTCCGGCGCCGGACCACCCCGACGCGCCAGCCCGGCACGGTGACCGGACGGTCGTGAGCGCAGTCTGATTCCCCCGTCCGCGAGGCAGGGAGCGGCCGATTCCAACCGACAGGCCAACGTCGGAAAGTTAGCCTAAGTATTTGATTTAATTGGCAGGGGCGGCAGGGCTCGAACCTGCGACAACCGGTTTTGGAGACCGGTACTCTACCAACTGAGCTACACCCCTACGGTGAACCGTAATCTATCGCCGGTTCGCGCCGTTTCAAGCATAGGCCATGCCCCGATTGCAAGGGTGAAGCGCCTCTCCCGCGCCAACAACCCTATCCAAGTCTCTATCCAAGTCATGGCATCTGGGCCAAACTTGCTCCCATCACAAACAATCAAGAAGCAACCGGGAGAGACCATGAACGCGCAAACCGCCGCCAGGCAGACGTCCGCCCCCCAGACCCCCTCTCTCCCGCACGCCAAACCGGAAACCATTGGACTCTCCGGCGCGCGCCTGCAGCGGATGTCGGACGCGTTCAAGCGCGAGGTCGACAAGGGCACCCTGCCCGGCGCCACCGTGATGGTGGCCCGTCGCGGCCAGATCGGCTGGTTCGACGCGATCGGCCGCCAGAATCCAGCAGCCTCGGCGCCGATGACGCATGACAGCATCTTTCGCATCTTCTCGATGACCAAGCCGATCGTCTCGATCGGCATCATGATGCTGGTCGAGGACGGTCACTTCATCCTCAACGACCCCGTCGCCAAGTTCATCCCGGAGTTCGCCGACCAGAAGGTCGGAGTCGAAAATAACGGCAAGCTCGACCTGGTGCCGGTGAAGCGGCAGATGACGGTGCAGGATCTCTTGCGGCACACCTCGGGCCTGACTTACGACCACACCGGCAACGGCCTGGTCCAGCAGCTCTACCAGCAGTCACGGCTGCGCAGCCGCAAGATCAGCAACGCCGAGCATGCGACGATGATCGCCGGCATGCCGCTGGTCTGCCAACCCGGCGAAGGCTGGAACTACAGCCGCTCGACCGACGTTCTCGGCCGCATCATCGAGGTCGTTTCCGGTAAGTCGCTCGGCGCCTTCCTGACCGAGTGTGTCTTGACGCCGCTGCAGATGACCGAGACCGCGTTCCACACCTCGGAAGCCAACTCCGGCCGCCTCGCCGAACCGTTCCCGGTCGATCCCTGGAACGGCGACAAGGTGCAGCTCTTCAACATGCTGGAGAAGCCGGTGATGGAATCCGGCGGCGGCGGGCTGGTCTCGACCACGATGGATTACGCGCGGTTCTGCCAGATGCTGCTGAACGGCGGCTCCCTCGACGGAGTGCGCATCGTCGGCCGCAAGACGCTGGAACTGATGGCGTCGGATCACCTCGGCCCGAACGTCAAGGTCGACTCGCCACTGATGCCGGCCGGTCACGGTTTTGGACTTGGCTTCGCGGTCCGCAACCACACCGGCATGGCGCCGTTTACGAGTTCGCGCGGTCAGTTCTTCTGGAGCGGAATGGCCGGGACGTTCTTCTTCATCGATCCCGCCGAGGAGCTGTTTTGCGTATTCATGATGCAGGGCCCCGGCCAGCGCGAATATCTGCGCGCGGTGCTGCGGGATCTGGTCTACGCGGCGGTGGAGTGAGCGCCGTTATTCCGGGGCAGCCCGCGAGGGATGAACCTCAGATGCGCAATTGCGCATCGGGGAATCTCGAGATTCCGGGTTCGCGCTTACGCGCGCCCCGGATGACAACCGACCTCAGCTAATCGTCGCACCGCCGTCGATAACAATCGTCTGGCCGGTCATGAAGTCACCGGCCGACGATCCCATGAACACCGCGGCGCCCGCGATCTCGTCGGGAACGCCGATGCGCAGCAGCGGCGAGCGCGCCGTCGACGCCTTCAGGGTCTCCGGATTGTCCCACAACGCCTTGGCGAAATCGGTCTTGATCAGGCCGGGCGCGATGCAGTTCACGCGGATATTGTG
Organism: Hyphomicrobiales bacterium; assembly: GCA_038244925.1. Lineage (GTDB taxonomy): Bacteria > Pseudomonadota > Alphaproteobacteria > Rhizobiales > Xanthobacteraceae > Bradyrhizobium. Next base: position 6,082 of record JBBRSX010000012.1, read on the forward strand.
CTTGCCGTATTCGCAGGCGAGGTTGCGGGCGAGCTGCATGTCGGCCGCCTTCGAGATCGCGTAGGCACCGAGGGTGGTGGAGCTCTTGAGGCCGCCGATCGAGGACACGATCACGATCGAGCCGTCCTTGCGCTCGATCATCTGCGGCACCACCATGTTGATCAGCCAGTTGTTGGCGACGATGTTGTTGTCGAGGATCTTGCGAAACTGATCGTCCGAAATGCCGCCGAGCGGTCCGTAATACGGGTTCGATGCGGCGTTGCAGACCAGCACGTCGATCTTGCCGAAGGCACGGTTGGATTCGTTGACGAGGTTTTGCAGGTTTTCCTTGCTGGAAATGTTGGCGGCGATCGCCACCGCCGTCCCCTTGCCGAATTTCTCGTTGATCTCCTTGGTCACCTGATCGCAGACGTCCTGCTTGCGCGAAGAGACCACGACCTTGGCGCCGTGCTCGGCCATGCGCTCGGCGATGGCGCGGCCGATGCCGCGCGTCGAGCCGGTGATGACGGCGACTTTTCCGGACATATCGAACAAGGTCATGTCTCTCTCCCCGATGTTGATCCGGCGTGACGCCGGTTCTCGTTTTTATAGAGCTTATCGGTTCTGATTGAATCAGAACCGGGCTCTAGTCTTTTGTTTTGACGCGTTTTCTTCACGTGCACCGGTATCCACTTCACTCGAAAACGCTCTGTCTTCGAACTAAGCAGCCTTTGCGGTCTTCGACAACCGCAAGCGGCCGAGGTCAGGCGAGCTTGGTCGGCGCGATCTCCGGCCCCGCCGGCTGGTGCATGGCTTGGTGCGAAGCATCCGCGATCCACGGCTGCTGGTTGACCATCGGAAGCCGCCAGCCGGTGTGGCCGGCACTCGAGATATGATCGAGCCGCGTCACCGAGCAATTGTCGATGTCGAACACGAGACCCTTTTCGGGCTGACCACCGAGCGCCAGCCCGACGGCCGCCTTGATGGTTCCGCCATGCGCGACGACGATCACGTCGCTGCCCGCTCGCGCGGCGTTGATCTGTGCGATCGCGCCGCAGGTGCGGTTATAGAGATCCATGAAGCTTTCGCCCCCGGGTGCGGGTTCGTCGATGGCGGCAAACCAGTGGCTGCCGACCGGGCGGCTGGCCAGGAACGCGGCGCGGTTCATCCCCTGCCACTCGCCGAGATGCTGCTCCGCGAAGTCCTTTACATGCGGCATCTCGGACGGCTTGGGGAAGCCTGCCGCCCAGATCGCATCGGCGGTCTGATGCGTACGTTTCAGCGTGCTTGAATACCAGGCTGCGTTGCGCGGCAGGATTTTTCCGACCGCGTCGAACACCACGCGGTCGCTGGTGTCGCAGCCGAGATCCTTTTGCCCGTAGATGCAGCCGCCGTCCTCGCGGACCGGCGCATGGCGCACCCACCACCATCGCGTCGTGATCACGCCCGCCTTCGGGGCGGCAACTGATTTGTCGGTATTGGACATCGCCGAGGCCCTTCAATAGTGTTCGCTGTCAGTACGTCAGAGCACTCAACGTCTCAAGTGAGTTCAAGTTTGAAATCTTGTTTGAATTCCGCATGGCGGAAGCTCCGACAGTCATAAGCCAACAGGGAGAGATTCATGGGCCGCCTCGAAGGCAAATCCGTCATCATCACCGGCGCGGGCAGCGGCATCGGCCGCGCGGCCTCGGTGCTGTTCGCCAGGGAAGGCGCGAAACTGATCATCGTCGATCGTGCCGAGGGCGTGAACGAGACCGCCAAGCTGGTCAGTGGTGCCGGCGGCACCGTCGAGGCCGTGATGGCGGACGCGGGATCGGAAGCCGACGTCAAGGCGTTCATCGACAAGGCGGTTTCCAAATATGGCCGGCTCGATGCGATCTGGGCCAACGCGGGCGTTTCGGGCGGGCTGGTGCCGATCCCCGAGCAGACCGTCGAGCATTGGCAAGAAGTGCTGCGCGTCAATCTGATCGGGCCGTTCCTCGCGATCAAGCATTCGATGCCGCACATGATCAAGCAGAAGTCCGGCTCGATCGTCTGCACCGCGTCCGTCGCTGGTCTCAAGGCCGGCGCCAGCGGGCATCCCTACGGCGCCAGCAAGGCCGGCGTCATCAGCCTCGTTCAAACCACCGCCTATTCGCTGTCCGGCACCGGCGTGCGCATCAATGCAGTCTGCCCGGGCCTGATCGAGACCGGCATGACCAAGCCGGTGTTCGACCGCGCCAAGGAGCGCGGCACCCAGGACAAGATCGGTCAACTCAATCCGCTGAAGCGTCCCGGCCAGCCGCACGAACTCGCGGCGATGGGATTGTTCCTCGCCAGCGACGACGCGTCTTACGTCAACGGCCAGGCGATCCCGGTCGACGGCGGCCTCACCGCGTCGATGCCGTATGCGGGCCGGCCGATCTGACATCACAATCCGTCGGGCGGCAGGCCGGATGCGCTTGCCGCCACTTCGCGGTGGCGGATGCGCTCGCGGTAGAACGCGTAGAGGCCTGACAGCACGATGATCGAGGCGCCCAGCACCATCATGCTGTCGGGCACGTCGCCGAACACGACATAGCCCAACATCAACGCCCATAGCAGCGCAGTGTAGCGGAACGGCGCGATCGCCGAGATGTCGCCCGATCGCAGCGCCATGATAACGCATTGATAGCCGGTCAGCACCAGCACCGCCGACAGCGCCAGCAGGCCGATCGAGCGCGCCGCCGGCGGTGTCCAGCCGCCGAGCGGAAACAGAATGACGGCGCCCGCCGTCGTCACCGTGATCGTCGTCAGCAGCGTGATGAACAGCGACGGGATGTGCGAAGGAATCCGCTTGGTCGCGAGATCGCGCACGCTGCAGAACACGACCGACACCAGCGCCAGCAGCGAGAACTGGTTGAAGCCGGCGACACCCGGCCGGACGATGATCAGCACACCGACGAAGCCGGCGCCGATCGCGAGCCAGCGCCGCCAGCCGACCGGCTCGCGCAACGCGACCGCGGCACCCAGCGTGATCGTCAGCGGCAGCGACTGCATGATCGCCGAGGTATTGGCGAGCGGCAGATGCGAAATCGCCGCGAGGAACGCAATGGTGCCGCCGACCTCGCCGACCACGCGCAACGCCACCGGTTTCACGAACAGCGTCCGCAGCGGACGTATCGCGCCCCGATGGACCGCGAGCGCGCCGATCAGCACGATCGCGAACAGGCCGCGGACCAGCATCACCTCGCCGAAATTCATCTCCGACGACATCAGCTTGGTGATGGAGTCGTTCATCGTGAACGCCGCCATGGACACCGCCATGAACAGGCTGCCGCGCAGATTGGGAGAGAGAGCCAAGTTAGGTCTTATCGCCTCACACCGCGCCGGCCTTCTGCGCATACTCCCAAGACGCCTTCGACAGCGGCACGGTGCGCATGGCCGACTCCAGCGCCTTGGCATTGGCCGCGGTGCCGTCGCGAACGCGACCGGCAATACCTTGCGTGATGCCGGCAAGGCGGAACAGGTTGTAGGAGAAATACCAGTTCAGGTCAGGCACGGCGCTGCCAGTGACGTTGCAGTAGATTTCGGCGGCCTCTTCCAGGCTCGGGATGTTGAGCGCCTTGAGATCGGCATTGGCGAGACCCGGCATGGTCCACTGCATCAACAGATAGGTGAAATCGGCCATGGGGTCGCCGAGCGTCGACAGTTCCCAATCCAGCACTGCCTGCACGCGCGGTTCCGTGGCATGGAAGATCATGTTGTCGAGGCGGTAGTCGCCATGCACCACGGAGGCGCGTGCCTGCGCCGGCACGGTCTTCGGCAGCCACTCGGCGAGTTTTTCGAATTCGGGAATGTGCTGGGTTTCGGAAGCGCGGTACTGCTTGGTCCAGCGGTCAACCTGGCGGGCAAAATAATTTCCGGGCTTGCCGAAATCGCCGAGCCCGATTTTTTCGGGATCGTAGACGTGAAGCTTGGCCAGCGTCTCGATCTTGCTGGTGAAGATCTTGCGGCGATCTCCCGGCGTCTGGCTCGGCAGCGACGGATCCCAGAACACCCGGCCCTCTTCCATCGACATGATGTAGAAGGCCGAGCCGATCACGCCGTCGTCGGTGCACAATGCATAGGCTTTTGCGACCGGAAAGCCCTGCTTCCCCAGGGCTGCGATGACGCGGAACTCGCGATCGACCGCATGCGCCGACGGCAGCAGTTTGCCGAACGGCTTGCGGCGCATCACGTACGACTTGGCTGACGTTTCGACCTTGTAGGTCGGGTTGGACTGGCCGCCCTTGAACTGCAGGACGGTCGGCGGGCCCTGATAGCCTTCGACGTTTTCCTTCATCCAGCCGTCGAGGCGCTTTTCATCGATGCGATGGCGCTCCTCGACTGCCTTGGTGCCTGAAAATTCTTCGTCTTTCCTGACGCCGTCGGCCACGATGACGCTCCCTTATTTTATCATCCGTCATTCCGGGGCGATGCGTAGCATCGAACCCGGAATCTCGAGATTCCGGGTTCGCTTCGCGCCCCGGAATGACGGCGGGGAGCGCGTTGCGCTCGCGCCCCCATTTTGTTGCTGGTTACTATGACGTCAGTTTGCATACTTCCGAAGTTCAAGTCTGGCAATGGCGCGATTGTGCACCTCGTCCGGACCGTCAGCCAGCCGCAGCGTGCGGATATGGGCATAGTCCTTTGCCAGACCGGCCTCGTCGGAAACGCCGGCGCCGCCATAGGCCTGGATGGCGTTGTCGATGATCTTGAGCGCCATGTTGGGGGCCGTGACCTTGATCATCGCGATCTCGGCCTGCGCGGTCTTGTTGCCGACCTTGTCCATCATGTCGGCCGCCTTGAGGCACAGCAGGCGGTTCATCTCGATATCGGCGCGCGCTTCACCGATGCGCTGGTCCCAGATCGAGTGCTCGATGATCTTCTTGCCGAACGCGGTACGCGACGACAACCGGCGCACCATCTTCTCCAGCGCCTCTTCGGCCTTGCCGATGGTGCGCATGCAGTGATGGATGCGGCCCGGACCGAGGCGGCCCTGCGCGATCTCGAAGCCGCGGCCCTCGCCGAGCAGGATATTCTCCTTGGGAACGCGAACGTTTTCCAAAAGCACCTGGGCGTGGCCGTGCGGCGCGTCGTCGTAGCCGAACACCGGCAGCATCTTCTCGACCTTGATGCCGGGGGTGTCGAGCGGAACCAGGATCTGCGACTGCGCCTGATGCTTCGCCGCCTTCGGATCGGTCTTACCCATCAGGATCGCGATCTTGCAGCGGGGATCGCCGACGCCCGACGACCACCATTTGCGGCCGTTGATGACGTAATGGTCGCCGTCCTTCTCGATCCGGGTCTCGATGTTGGTCGCGTCCGACGAGGCCACCGCGGGTTCCGTCATCAGGAAGGCGGAACGGATCTCGCCGTCCATCAGCGGACGCAGCCATTTCTTCTTCTGCTCTTTCGACGCATACCGCATGAACACTTCCATGTTGCCGGTATCGGGTGCGGAACAGTTGAAGACTTCCGATGCCCAGGAGATACGCCCCATCTCTTCCGACAGCAGCGCATATTCGAGGTTGGTCAATCCCGCGCCGTGGAATTCATCGTCTTCATGCGAGGAAGGCGGCATGAACATGTTCCAGAGACCTTCGGCCTTGGCCTTCTTCTTCAGGTCTTCGAGGACCTGGATCACCTTCCAGCGCGGCCCCTCGGCATCCTGCTTGTCGTAAATCGGCACCGCCGGGCGGACATGCGTCTTCATGAACGCCTGCACGCGCTCGAGCCATTCTTTCTGGCGGTCTGACATATCGAAGTTCATGGGACGCTCCTCACCTTCGGCTTCTGAAATCGTTGGATCGCACTGTCTGCCCGCCGCTCTACGTCCGCAACCGATTTTGCGGCGCGCGCGGCGCACAGGACGTCACGGGTTGAGCCGGAAATGCGACACGTTCGCAAACGTGCATTGACTTCTCCGGCTCTTCAAACGAAGGTTTCATACACACGTTTGAAATGCAACTCCCCAAACGGGGCCCAGATATGCCGAGCGATCAGACCCGGTCCGCCATCCTCGCCGCTGCCGAACGGCTCTATGCCGAACGCGGCTTCGGCGACGTGACCTTGCGCGACATCGTCGCCGCAGCGAACGTCAACCTCGCCGCGGTGAACTATCATTTCGGCTCCAAGGACGAACTGATCGCGGAGCTGTTCGTCACCCGCAGCCTCGCCACCAACCGCGAGCGGCTCAACGAATTGAAAGCCGCCGAGGAAGAAGGCGGCGGTCGCGCGCCTATCGACCGGATTTTCCGTGCGCTGGTCGGGCCGACCCTCCGCGGCTGCCTCGGTCCCGACAGCGAAGGTTCGACCGCGGCACGCTTCATGATCCGCGCCTCGATCGAGTCGGTGCCGCCGATCCGCCGCATCAAGAACCGTGAGGTCGATCACCTGCGGAAATTCATCGCCGCAATGCGCCGCTCGATGCCCGGCCGCGCCGACGTCGAACTGTACTGGGGCCTGAACTTTGCCCTCGCGATGTCGCATCACACCATCCGCGAAAAAGAACGGCTGACGAAATTGTCGGAAGGGCAATGCGACCTCAACGACGTCCAGGGGATCATCGACCGCGTGGTTTCGGTTTCGGTGATGGCACTAGCGGGCAACGAGACGCCGGCGAAGAAGGCACCGGGTAAAGTGGCGGCGCGGTAATCGACATGACTTCGCGTTCTCGCGGCGCGAGGCGCCCGGAGTTTTGCTGGAAACCTTGGCCCTCCAAGAGAAAGAGGGCGCAGGGAAGACCGGGTGCGCGCCGCACCCGCGGTCTCGCGTGCAATAGATGCATCGTAGTGCGCACACGAGCATACAGGTTTGGCGGAGGCATCCGGCCTTCCCTGCGCAGTGGCTTTACGGCTTATACATGGTCGTCCTGGTGACCGGCTTTGTTGCCACCATCGCTTGCGGAAACTTTCGCTCCCACGAAACTTGACGCCAGCACCGGGGCGTCGAACCCTCACGATTTCGCCGTACGCATAAGCCACGCTCGCCAGTCGTGACCTCGCGTCCACCGCATCCCACCGCACGTTCGTGACGATCGCGCTCGCCCCTCTCATCGGGTGAGACAGGCGAAGTTAGACCAGTGATTTGCGCGACGAGGCAAACGGAATTTTGCCCGTCGGGTTAATTTGTCGCACCCCGTCGGGCACAGTTTTGCGATGATGATCTACGCCATCGCCACGCAATCGAACGGCCCCATCCATTCCCGCCGTCTCCCGTTGCATACCTTGCAGTTCCCGTTCGTTGAAGATTTGTCACTTCGCAAGCGGAAGCTGAAGCGGCGCATCCGCCTCGACATGGGGCTTGTGCGCCTCTAACGTTCATACCGAATACAGGAGGTGCGACGTGGCCAAGAAAACCGTCAAGAAAAACGTCAAGAAGACGACCAAGAGCGCGGTGAAGAAAGCAGCGCCCAAAAAGACTTTGAAGAAGTCTGCAAAAAAGGCCCAGCGCCAACCCGCCAGGCCGCGCCCGCCCAAGGGTCCGGTCTGGCAATGGTCCGCCGTGGAAACCGCCGCCGCGATCCGCAGCGGCGCTGTATCCTCGGTCGAAGTGGTCGAGGCGCATCTGGCGCGCATGCGCGCGGTCAATCCGAAACTCAACGCCGTCGTCGTCGACCTCTCGGAGGAAGCACTGAAGGCGGCGAAGACCGCCGACAGCGCGGCAGCCCGGCGGAACCCCGGCCTGCTGCATGGCGTTCCGATCACGATCAAGGAAAACGCCGACTACGCAGGGCGCCCCAACCCCAACGGCGTGGTGGCGCAGATGGGCATCATCGCGCCCTCCGACGCGCCTGTGGTGCGCAATCTGAAAAAAGCCGGCGCCATCGTCATCGGCCTGACCAACACGCCCGAATTCTCGTTCCGCGGTTTTACCGACAACCCCTTGCATGGGCTGACGCTGAACCCGTGGGACCCCGAGATCACCTGCGGCGGCTCGTCCGGCGGCGCCGGCTCCGCGGTGGCGGCCGGGATCGGCGCGATCGCGCATGGCAACGACATCGGCGGCTCGCTGCGCTGGCCGGCGCATTGCAACGGGGTCGCGACCATCAAGCCGACCCAGGGCCGGATTCCCGCCTATAACGAGAGCGCCGCGGCGGAACGGCCAATGCTGGCGCATCTGATGTCGGCGCAGGGACCGCTGGCGCGCAGTGTCGGCGATGTCAGGCTCGCGCTCGAGGTGATGAGCGCGCGCGATCCGCGCGACCCGTGGTGGGTGCCGGCGCCGCTGGCCGGGCCGAAGCCGAAGGGGCCGATCAAGGTCGCACTGGCGAAACTGCCCGATGACATGGACGTCGATCCCTCCGTGCGCGCGGCGCTGCGGCAGGCCGCCGACCATCTCGAACGTTCAGGCTATCGCGTCAGCGAGGTCGAGGTGCCCGATATCAACGGCGTCTGGCAGAACTGGTGTGACATCATCACCAACGAAACCGTCACGTTGCAGGAAGCCGCGATGCTCAAGGTGGCGTCGGAGGATTTCCATGTCGCCTGGAACGGCATCAGGGCCAAGGCCAACATGCTGGACCTGCCGGGCTGGATGCGCGCCACCGCCGCCCGCAACAGCCATATCCGCGCCTGGCAGTTGTTCTTCGAGGAATATCCGGTGGTGCTGGCGCCGACGACGGTCAAGCCGACGCCCGGCCCGCGCGAAGATGCCATCAGCGGCGAACGCGCGCAGGAGATTTTCTGGAACGACCTGCGTTTCATTTCCGCGATCAACGTGCTCGGCGTGCCCTCCGCCGTGGTGCCGGTCGCACTGCATCAGGGCAAGCCGATCGGCGTGCAGTTGATCACCGGGCGCTACCGCGAGGACCTCGCACTCGATGCCGCCGCCGCGATCGAGAAGCGCGCCGGCATGCTGGTGCGGCAGTTGTGGGAGAAGATGGGCTGAGCCCAGCTAGCGTGGCTTTAATCTGGCGAGCCCCTGGATTTTCTCGACCATCTCGCTGGTGTCGACCTGCGCGTCCGGCTTCTGAAAAGCGATATTTCCCTCCTCATCGAGCAGTGAAATGATCGCGGAATGATCGAAGCCGCCGTTCGGATCCCGGCGGTAACGCACGCCGAGCGCCGCCGCCAGTTCGCGCACCGCCTTGTCGTCGCCGTGGTAGAGCGTCCAGCGGGCGAGATCGAGACCATGGTCGCCGGCATAGGCCTTGAGCCGCTCGGGTGTATCGATCGCGGAATCGATCGAGAAGAAGACGAAGTGGACCTTCGCGGGCGAACTTTCCTTCAAGCGGTCTTCGATCGCGACCATATTCGCGACGATCATCGGGCAGATGTCCTTGCAGCTCGTATAGGCCATGGCGACGACCACCAGTTCGCCGCGCAGCGCGGCGAGCTTCGCGGACTTGCCGTCCTGGTCGGTCCAGGCCGAGGCCAGGTTGTAGACCGACTTTCCCGACAGCGGCTTTGCAGCCTCCATGTGCGACATGTGTTCGTGGTCGTGCGCGCGCACGGCGACCGGCGCCGTCGAAATCAGGCCGATCGCGAAACCGAGGAAAGCCGCTGTAATTCGCATCATTGTTCTCCCGCACAACGAAAGCCGACATTCTGTACCGTGTAGGCCGCCTTCAGGCTGGTCCGCAGCGCGTAACGCATGAAGGCGGGGTAATCGGTGGCGTCGCTGACACCGGTGCTGCCGCCGCCGCAAAACGCGGCGTCGTCCTTGCCGGAGGTGTTGCGTTGCTCGGTTCCGGTCATGAAGCTGTCGTGATCGAGCGTCCACTCCCACACCAGGCCGACCATGTCATGGATGCCGAAACCATTGGCTTCGTCATGTCCGACGCCGCGGAAATGCGCAGGGTTCGGACTGCCGAACCATTGCAGCGATTGCTGGACGATCTCGTTGCGGTTGCGGCCCTGGTCGGCCAGCGCGTATTCCCATTGTTCGGTCGTCGGCAGCCGCAACCCCCGCACTTCGCAATAGGCCTGCGCCGCGAACCAGGAGACGTTCGTCACCGGTTCGGAGGCCGCATGAGCGCCCGCCAGTTCGAGATCGCCGCGCCATTTCGCGAGATACTGATGGTCGGCGAATATCGGTTTGACCTGCGACTTGCGCCACTCCGGATATTGCCGGACGAAGTCGAGAAACTGGCCATTGGTGACCGGAAAGGTTTCGAGACGGAATGCGGCGATCCGTACCGGGAGACTCGCGACCGGCGTCTTGCCCTTGCCCGGACTGCTCTGAAAGAACGGCTGATAATACCCGCCTGGCAACAGCATCATCGGGGTGCGTACCGTAGCGACCGCAGCCGCCGTCGTGACCGCAATCACGACGGCGGCGGCGATCGCCCATGCGCCCGGTTTACTTGGCCTTGACACGGTTGGCCTGCACTTCGGCGGGACGCACTTCTAGACCGGCATTGCCCCACTTGCTGTAGATGTAGGTCATGACATTGGCGATGTCCTCATCCGGCAGATCCCATGCCGGCATGACGCCATTGTAGACGCGACCGTTGACCGTGACCTTGCCCTCGAGACCGCCGGTCACGGCCTTAATGGCGCGAACCTTGTCGGCATTCAGATAGTCCGACTTCGCCAGAGGCGGAAACGCGTCCAGAACACCGGCGCCGTTCTCCTGATGGCAAGCCAGACAATTGTTGGCGAAAACCCCCTCGCCCGCCTTGATGCGTTCCGCCTTGTTCTTGGCGGCGGGAGGCGCCTTCGGTGCTTGCTCGGCAACGCGGGCGCCGGAGCCTTCGGGCAAATAGACCTCGTCGCTGGTCTTGCCGGAATAGATCGACTTGTTCTCGTCGCCGCTGACTTTCAGCTGCGCCAGGGCGCCGCGGTTGAACGCGCGGGTGAGTGAATGATCGACCACGATGAAGGTGCCGGGTACACTGTTCTTGAATTCGGCGATCGCCGATCCGCCGGCCGGAATCATGGTGGTCTGTACGTTCTGGGTCATCGTGTTCATATTGCCTTCGGCCCAGACCCGATCGAAGATCTGGCCGATCACGTGGAACGACGACGTCAGGTTCGGTCCACCGTCGCCGACGTACAGACGCACCGTCTGGCCAACGCTTGCAGTCAAGGCCTGGTCGCCCGTCGTCGAACCGACCGATCCGTTGAAGACGACGTATTCCGGTTTCTCCTCGATGGCCTTGGACATGCTGAAGGGTTGCAGGCCTTTTTCGCCATTGGCACCCTTGGTATAGAAATCGCCCTGCATGACGTAAAATTCGCGATCGACCTTGGGCAGGCCTTCCTTCGGCTCGACGAGGATAAGACCGTACATGCCGTTGGCGACGTGCATGGCAACCGGCGCGGTGGCGCAATGATAGACAAATAGCCCCGGATTGAGCGCCTTGAACGAAAACACCGAGGTATGGCCCGGTGCCGTCAACGAAGCCGCGGCACCGCCGCCCGGCCCGTTCACGGCATGCAGGTCGATATTGTGCGGCATCTTGTTGTCGGGGTGGTTCTCGAGATGCATCTCGACCATGTCGCCTTCGCGCACCCTGATGAATTTGCCGGGCACTTTGCCGCCGAAAGTCCAGAACGTGTAGGACACGCCGTCGGCGAGACGCCCTTCGACTTCCTTGACCTCCAGATGCACGACGACCTTGGTCGCATGATCGCGCTTGAGGGCCGGCGGCACGGCGGGCGCGTCGGTCAGAACGGCTTCCTCGCTGCCGATGATTTCCGCCCGCGCATTGTCCTCGCGGCTCGCGCTCCAGGCGGGCACGGTGAAGAGCAGACACGCCGTCGTAACGAGCACAGTTTTCGTTCCAGGCCTCATGGTCCGGCTCTCCTGATACGTTGAATTGCTGGAAACTTGGATCGCCGGCATTGGCGCGAATCGGTGCGTCGGCGCACACGATGTGGCGCAACGATACTGTGTCTATCTTGTCACGCTTTGCGCCAGCGCAAATCGGCCGAAAAATCCGAAGCAAAAGTTTCGGAGCTTTCAAACTGATGCTCACGCCAGTTTTTTTACAGCGCTCTTCGCCGCGCGCCCTGCTTCGGGTCCGCGCCATTTCGGCAAATCGGCGCGACTTGATGGCGGTGCGGCAGCAGCCTACAAAACCCTCTGTCATTGCTGGCGCTGCCGCAGCGTTCGGTTGGAACGAGACCAAGCATGTATCCCCTTTCGGGCAGTCCCCAACAGATCTTCCAGCAGGCGATCCTGTCGCACAATCACGGGCGCTTGTCGGAGGCCGAGCGGCTTTATCAGGCGGTACTGATGGCGGACGAGCGGCATTTCGGCGCCCTGCTCCGATTGGGAATGCTGCGACTGGACCAACGCCGGCTCGCGGACGCCGAGCCGCTGTTCCGTCGCGCGGTCAAGGCCGACAAGCGCTCCGCCGAAGCGCACCAGTTGCTCGGGTTTGCCTTGACCGGGCTGAAGCGTCTTGCGGAAGCTGTGCGCAGCTATGAAAAAGCCATTTCCCTGGCGCCCGCCTCTGCCGAGGCTCACAACAATCTCGGCCACACCCTGCAGCTCCTCGGTCGCGTCAACGACGCGATTGCGCATTACGAGAAAGCCATCGCGCTGCGGCCGGAGTATTGCGAGGCCTACAACAATCTCGGCAACGCCTTTCAGCTGCTGAACCAATCCGGGAAGGCGATCGTCCGCTATGAAAAGGCACTGGCGATCAATCCGGCCTACGCCGAAGCCCACTGGAATCGGGCCAACGCGCTTCGCGCCGAGGGACGCCTGGAAGATGCCATCGGCGCCTACGCGAAGGCGATCTCGATCAGGCCGGATTACCTCGAAGCCCACAACAGCCACGGCAACACGCTTCGCGCGCTCGGCCGGCTCGACGAGGCGATCGCGCAATACGAGAAGGCGATTTCCATCGATCCCGCCTGTGTCGAGGCGCTCGTCAACCATGGCGACACTCTGGTCGCGATGAACCGCGGGGACGCGGCGATCTCTTCCTATGATCGCGCCCTCGCCATCCGGCCTGACGACGCGGACGTCCTGTGCCGGCGCGGCGAAACCCTGGTGCTGTTGCGCCGTGACGCGGAGGCAATGGCCTGCTTCGACAGGGCGCTTGCCGCCAACCCCGACCACGACCTCGCCTTTGACGGGCTGGCGAGGATTGCACTTGCGATGTGCGACTGGCCGCGGACGGCGGCATTGTGGCACGAAGTCCCGGCGCACGTCGCCAGGGGACGTTTCTTCGACGCGTTCAGCTTGCTCGGCTACAGCAGCGACGCCGCCTTGCAGCTGGCATGTGCCAAACGGTTCGTTCGGCACCATGTTCCCGTACGCCCGTCGCCGCTTTGGAAAGGCCAAACCTGGCGCAATGACAGGATCAAGATCGCTTACGTCGCGAGTGGCTTTCACGATCACCCAACGGCGTATCTGACTGCCGAGATCATCGAAATCCACGACCGGTCCCGGTTCGAGGTGCTGGGCATCTCGCTCGGTCAGGACGACCGCAGCGACATCCGCGCCAGACTGATCGCCGGCTTCGACCAGTTTCACGACGTGCGAAGCATGGGCGATCGTGAGGTCGCCGGCCTGTTGAACGAGCTGAAGGTCGACATTGCGGTCGATCGCAGCGGTTATATCGTGAACGCACGCCCCGGAATCTTCGCAGCCAGGCCGGCCCCGATCCAGGTCAACTATCTCGGATTTCCGGGCACGCTCGGCGCCGACTTCTACGACTACGTTCTTGCCGACGCCACGGTGCTGCCCTTCGACCGGCAGCCCTACTACAGCGAAAGGATCGTCCACCTTCCCGACTGCTACCAGGTCAACGATTCCAAACGTCCGTTGGCGGCACGGACCCCGACGCGGGCGGAGGCAGGCTTGCCGGTCGAAGGCTTCGTGTTCTGCTGCTTCAACAACAACTACAAGATTACCCCTCCGGTCTTCGACGTCTGGATGCGGCTCCTCGACCGGGTGGCCGGCAGCGTGCTTTGGCTCTATGGCGATCGGGCTGCGGCCGAGACGAACCTGAGCCGGGAAGCGGCAGCCCGCGGCGTCGATCCGGCGCGGCTGGTTTTCGCACGGCGGATGCCGTTGGCCGAGCATCTGGCCCGCCACCGGCTGGCGGACCTGTTTCTGGACACGCTGCCCTACAACGCGCACACCACCGCGTCGGACGCCTTGTGGACGGGATTGCCCGTCATCACCTGCCGCGGCCAATCCTTTGCCGGGCGCGTCGGCGCGAGCCTGCTGCTGGCGATCGGCATGCCCGACCTCGTCACGGAAAATCTCGACGAATATGAGAGACTGGCGTTGCGCGCTGCGACCGAGCCAACACTCCTGTCGGAATGGCGCGACAGATTACAGCAACACCGGCTGTCCCGGCCGCTGTTCGATACCGACCGATACCGTCGGCACATCGAAGCCGCCTATGTCCAAATGTGGGAGTGCTGGCAGCGCGGCGAAAATCCCGCCAGCTTCACCGTAGAACCGGAGCATCAAGTACCCGTTCGGAACCTGGCTTGACCCGACGCGATCGTCGCACCGCCGCCGCAAAGCGAACGCCGCGTCAGATCCGAACGACGAACGCCCCGGACCGTTCGGCCCGGCGCGTTCTGGCGACACGAGGGATTTTGCGTTCGCTTACGGCGTAAAGAGCTTGTAATTCACCCCAACCTTGACCGCCTGGATCTGCTGACTGCCCAGGGAAAGTGCGTTCCTGGGATCGATGTTCCTCACGTCCACCGGAAAATTGCCGCCCTTGCCGAAGTCATAGTAGTTGTATTCGGCGAATGCGGTCCAATTGGTCCAGGTCGGCGAAATCACCCATTCGACGCCGGCACCCACGGTCCAGCCGGTGCGGCGATCCCCCGGGCTCGTGACGAGACAGCCAGTGTAGAATGCGCAGTACGACGACCGGGAAAAATCCCAACGGCTGCGGTCGAACGCCGCGCCGCCCTTGACATAGAATAGCGACTTGTTGTTCCACGCCGTGACGCCAAGCCGTGCCGTGACGCTGGCAAACCAGTCCGTGTTACGGCCAAGCACGCCGGGAACGGGCCCCGGAACGATCCGATCCCAGGGATCGGCGACATTGCCCGTGAAATTCGCGCCGGCGATATCACCCTGAAGGCCGACAACCCAGTTGCCTGAAAACTGGTAGTTGCAACCGAGCTGACCGCCATAGATGCCGCTGTTGGATTCCAGCGTGTTGGTGGTTGCGATAGCAGTCCCACCCGGACCGAAGCTGAAATTCGAAGCCGTGACCTCGTGGTGCGCCCATCCCCATCCCAAATGGGCGCCCGCATAGCATCCCGTCCAGCTATAGGCCGCGGCCGCGACCATGGGCACGGCCTTGAGCGGCATATCGGCCGCATCAGCACCGCCACACGCAATGATCGCAAACTGCGAAACCGTCGCAAACAAAATCAGTTTCTTCATACCGTCACCTAATGACAAATGAAGCCCGACTCCCCCAAAATAGCTTTATCCTCGACGGCTGTCCGTTTCATCAACCGATCGGTTGATGTCGACAGATTGTCCAACCCTGTTGCATCCGCGCAACTTCAGGCAGCATGGACCCGCTGTGCACGGCAGAATCGCAATTTGTTTGGCTAGACAATGCCTTGCCTCTTCAGCTTCTCCAGCTTGGCGTCGTCAATGCCGATCGTCGCCAGCACGTCCCTGGTGTCGGCGCCCAGCAGCGGCGGCGCGCGGTAGTCCTTGATCGGCGTACCGGAGAACGTCAGGGGATTGCGGACCAGCGCCAGTTCGGGCTCGAAGGGATGATCGACCTTGATCTTCATGCCGCGCGACTGCACGTGCGGATCGGCAAACACCTGGGCGAAATCGTTGATCGGACCGGACGGCACGCCGGCCTTTTCCAGTTCGCCCAGCCAATGCGCGACCGGATGCTTCAGGAACAACCCGGCGAAGATCGCCATGATCTCCTTGCCGTGCACGACGCGGTCGTTGTTCTTGACGAAGCGCTTGTCGGTCGCGAGTTCGGGCGCGCCGAGCACGGCGCAGGTGCGCGCGAACTGCCCGTCGTTGCCGACCACCAGCATCAGTTCGCCGTCGGTGCAGCGGAACACGCCGGCCGGCATGCCGCCATTGCCCCAGGTGCCGCGCCGCGGCGGGGTCACGCCGTTGACGAGGAAGATCTGCACGTAATGCGACAGCGAGGCGATCACGGTGTCGAACAGGCAGACGTCGACATGCTGCCCCTCGCCGTTGTTGGCGTCGCGGTGATAGAGCGCCGACAGGATGCCGATCGAGGAATTCATGCCGGTCATGTAGTCGACGATGGAGGGGCCGACCTTCATCGGGCCCTCGCCAGGCTCGCCGTCGATATGGCCGGTGACGCTCATCAGCCCGCCCATCGCCTGCAGGATCGCGTCATAGCCGGCGCGCGGGGCGTAGGGCCCGGTCTGGCCGAAGCCGGTCACCGAGCAATAGATGATGCCGGGATTGATCGCCTTGATCGATTCGTAATCGAGCTTGTAGCGCTTGAGGTCGCCGACCTTGTAGTTCTCCATCATCACGTCGCAGGACTTTGCCAGCTCGCGGATGATCTCCTGGCCTTCGGGCGAGGCGATGTTGACGGTGACGGATTTCTTGCCGCGGTTGGCGCAGAGATAGAACGAGTTGTTGTTGTTGGCCTTGCCCTCGGGGTCGGTCAGGTAGGGCGGGCCGAAGGCGCGCGCATCGTCGCCGCCGCCAGGCCGTTCGATCTTGATCACCTCTGCGCCGAGATCCGCCAGCATCTGCGCCGACAGCGGGCCTGCGAGCACACGCGTCAGGTCGAGAATTTTGATGCCCGAAAGTGGCAGAGCCGACATGTAACTTCTCCGAAGAATTTTGATCTTGTGGCGCGGGGGGAATGTGCCCGGCGCGCGTTTGCGTGCTTGCCGATACACTATTTTACGGGCTTGAGCCCTGCGTTGACGGCATGAAGCTATCCGCCAGGAAGCCGAAAGCGACGGCGGTTCAACTATCGAGGGTCGAAGGTGTGCAATGCGCGGAACCCCGGGGCCCGAAAAAATGTTACATTTTCTCCATAACAAATTGAAATATCGTGATTTTTTGCAAAACTAGAGCTATTCCTGTAACCACCGGCACAGTCTGTCGCGGGCCTCTGCTAAGCTCGACACTGGCGAGCTGTTCCTGAATCGGGTAATGGCTGCCTGCCTTGCGCTGGCAGCACCGGAAATCGACCGGCGCCCTCCGGCTCGGAGCGACAATAAAGCGCAATGCCGTCTGGCCCGGTGGGCCGACCAGGCGGCAGTGAGGCAAACCCAGCTCAATCTCGTCAGGTGTCTTCCGAATGGATCAACAAGTGACCTACGCCCTCGGCGCGCCTGCTTCGCGTGCCTTGGCCCATGCCCTCGCGGGCTACCGCGAACCGAATTCCGCGCGCAGCACCTACGAGATCGCAATCACCGCGATCCCCTTCGTCCTGATCTGGGTCGCGATGTGGGCCGGACTTGCGGAAGGCTACTGGATCTGCCTGGCGCTGGCGCTGCCGGCCGCGGGATTCCTGGTGCGGCTGTTCATGATCCAGCACGATTGCGGCCACGGCTCGTTCTTCCGCCAGCGCCCCGCCAATGACTGGGTCGGCCGCGCCATCAGCGTGCTGACGCTGACGCCCTACGATCTCTGGCGCCGCGCCCATACCCTGCACCACGCCGGCGCCGGTAATCTCGACAAGCGCGGCATCGGCGACATCGATACCCTGACGGTCGCCGAGTATCGCGCGCTCTCCGCGCGCGGCCGGCTGCTCTATCGGCTGTACCGCCATCCCATCGTGATGTTCGGTTTCGGCCCGGCCTATGTGTTCATCGTTCAGCAACGCTGGCCGATGGGCGGAATGCGCGGCTCCTGGCAGGCCTGGCGCAGCGTGATGGCGACCAACGCCGCGATCGCGGTGCTGGTGGCGACCATGATCTGGCTGGTCGGCTTTGGCGTGTTCCTGCTGGTTCAACTGCCGATCACGATTCTTGCCGCCTCGATCGGCGTCTGGCTGTTCTACGTCCAGCACCAGTTCGAGGACACGTTCTGGGAGCGCGGCGAAAGCTGGAACGTGCACGAGGCCGGCCTGCACGGCAGCTCGCATTACGACCTGCCCGGCGTGCTGCGCTGGTTCACCGCCAATATCGGCGTCCACCACGTCCACCATCTGTGCAGCCGCATCCCCTATTACCGTCTGCCCCAGGTGTTGCGGGATCACCCGCAGCTCGTGGAGCTCGGACGGCTCACCTTGCTGCGCAGCCTCGGCTGCGTGCGCCAGGTGCTGTGGGACGAGCAGCAGCGCAAGCTGATCTCGTTTCGCGAGATGCGGGCCTTGGCCGCGGGCTGAGGCCTTCGGGGAGTGACGGCTAAACCGCTGCTTCAATCGGCAGTGGAAAAGGCCAGAAAACTCACGGCTCCCAACATGGCTACCCACACGATCAGCAGGTCCGCTTGCATAAATGTGCTCCCAGTTTCTGGTGAGCAACGCTTGCATGAAATAGGCCAACCTGATTCTCGGGTTCGCCTCGATCTGTGAGCCTGTCTGCCCGGTCAACCCGCCGGCTCTGGCTGGAATTTCGCCCCGCCCGCCTATCTTCCGACCATAAGCCCTGCAAAGAAGCGGGCTCAGACCGGAAGTTACCGTCTCACTATGGAGGACATCAGCATGGAACGGCCACAGCGTCACACGCTCACGCGACCACTGGCTTTGGCGATTCTGGCAATCGCTACGGCCTCGCTAGCCGGACCGGCGCGGGCACAGACCTACGATCCCGCCTACCCGGTCTGCCTTCAGATCTACCAGGGTGGCATGACCGACTACTATTTCGAGTGCCGCTATACATCGATGCCGCAGTGCCAGGCATCGGCCTCGGGCCGCGCGGCGCAGTGCGTGGTCAATCCGTACTACGGCAAGGGCAAGACCACGCGGAAGAAGCGGCCCCAAACCTATTGAAAATCGAATCACGCAGGCTGCGATATCGCTGACACCAGATGATCCGCCAGCAGCGACGCCGCGCGCGACAGGTTCGAGGCGCGGTGCAGGCGGATGTCAGCGGCCGGAAGTCTTGGCATGCCGTCGCGCGTCGACAGCGCCCGCAGTTTTGACGGAAACGTTCCTGACTTGACCACGGTCACGGCGAGACCCTGAGCGGCGATGGCTTCGACCGCCGCAAGGCTGTGGCTGACGAATGCAAGGCGCCACGGCCGCTTGGCATGGTCGAGCGCCTCCATCGCCCATTGCCGGAACAGACAGCCCTGCGGATAGAGCGCGACGGGCAGCGGGTTCATTGCCTCGACCGGATGCGACGCGCTGGCGGCCCAGACCGCCTGTTCGCGGCGCAGGAATTCGCCACCGCCCCGGCCTTCCGGATGCATCGCGATGACGAGATCGAACGCGCTGCCAAGCCGGTCGGCCATGGTCGCGGTGAGGCCGGTTTCCATTTCGACATTTATGCGCGGGTAGCCACTGACGAAGCGCGACAGCAGCGGCGGCACGACGAGGCTGCCGTAATCGTCCATCACGCCGAGACGCACCACGCCTTCGACCTTGTGGGCGCGCAGGCGGCCGACCGCTTCGTCGTTCAACAGCAGAATCCGCCGCGCGTAGCCGAGCAGCCCCTCGCCCGCCGAACTCAGATCGACGTTGACCTTGCTGCGGGCAAATAATTCGACGCCGAGCCGATCCTCCAGACGCTTGATCTGCATGCTGACGGCGGACTGGGTGCGGTTCAGCATCGCCGCCGCACGCGTGAACGAGCGTTGGTCGGCTACCGCGACGAACGCCTTCAGCAAATCAGGATCGAGGACGGGATCACTCATTCTGATCCTTGATAAGAGACATCATATAAATTCCATTCCGTGATGATAACGCCATCGCTAGTTTTCCCGCAACGGCAAAAGCGGAAGGTTTGGCGATGGGAGAAATCGGGGGCGTGCTCGCCGCGGTGCTGTCGAGCGGGCTCGGCGGCACATCGATCGGCGCCACCCGCTTTGTCCGGCACGCGGTCGATCCGCTGGCGATCGGCGCGTTCCGGTTTGGCCTCGGCTTTATCTTCCTGTTGCCGGTCGCGCTGCTGCAAGGCGGCAAATGGCCCGATCGAAACGACTGGATGGCCGTTGCCGGCCTCGGCCTGCTTTTCTTCGGCCTGTTTCCGATCCTGTTCAACGCGTCGCTGATCTTCACCACCGCCGCACGCGGCGCGCTGGCGCTCTCGACCTTGCCGTTGCTGACGATGGTGGTCGCGGCGGCCCTGGGCGTCGAGCCTCTGACATGGCGCAAGACCGCGGGCGTCCTGATCGCCACGTCAGGCGTCGCGGTCGCGCTGCTCTCGAGCCTGGCGTCGGCGCCATCGGGTGCGTGGCGCGGCGACGCCTTGATGGTCTGCGCTGCGTTTTGCATGGCGCTCTACAGCGTCTGGTCCAAACCGTTCATCGCGCGGTCGGGACCGATACCGTTCACCACCATGGGCATGAGCGGCGGCGCGCTGTTTCTGATAACCGCTTCCGCGATCCGCGGCAGCTTTGAGCCGGTCACAGCCTTCGCCACGCCGCAATGGCTGGCCGTGATTTATCTCGGCCTGTTCGGAAGCGCGCTGACGTTCTACCTCTGGGCCTTCGCCCTGAGCCGGACCACGCCGACGCGGGTCGCGATCTCCGTCACCGTCAACCCGATCACGGCAGCCCTGGTCGGCGCCATGCTGCTCGACGAGCCGATCCGGTGGAATCTCGTCGTCGGCTTGATGGCGGTCGCGTTCGGCATCTGGATCGCGACGACGGTTGGGCGTCGCATCCGGCCGGCACCGGTCCTCACCCCTTCGAAAACACCCGGCTCGCCAGAACATCCGCAGCTTCCAGCGACATGATCTCGTCCGCCGTCAGCACGCGGTCGAGATCGGCGACGAGCCGGTTGGCCTGGCGCAGGCGCATGCGATCCAGCGCGTTGCGGATCGAGCGGGCGTTGGAGAACAGCGGCTGGGTCTTGCGCAGCGTGACGTAGCGGACGAAGGCGGCGCGGGCCTCGGGGCTGAACTTGTAGTTCATGTCGCCGAGCATCAGTTCGGCGATGGCGAGCAGTTCGTCGTCGGCATAATCAGGAAAATCGATGTGGTGGGCGATCCGCGAACGGAAGCCCGGATTGCTGCCGAAGAACTTGTCCATGCGGTCGCCGTAGCCGGCAAGGATCACCACCAGATCCTCGCGCTGCGATTCCATCACCTGAAGCAAAATCTCGATCGCCTCCTGGCCATAGTCGCGCTCGTTGTCGGGCCTGTGCAGGTAATAGGCCTCGTCGATGAACAGCACGCCGCCCATCGCCTTTTTCAGGATCTCCTTGGTCTTCGGCGCGGTGTGGCCGATATATTGTCCGACCAGTTCGTCGCGTGTGACCGATACCACCTGCCCCCGGCGCACAAAACCGAGCTTGTGCAGGATGCTGGCGATCCGCAGCGCCACCGTGGTCTTGCCGGTGCCGGGATTGCCCGTGAACGACATGTGCAAGGTGGGCACTTCCGCCGTCAGCCCCATGCGCTTGCGGATGCGCTCGATCAGCAGCAGCGAGGCAATCTCGCGAATCCGGGTCTTGACTGGTTTGAGCCCGATCAATTCGCGATCGAGTTGATCGAGCACCTCGCCGATACCGACCTCGTTGAACTCGCGGCGCAGATCGATCTTCTCGACCGGCGATGGATCGCCGGCCGCTGATGTGACGGCTGACGGTGCGGCCGACACGCTCATTTGCCACCGTAACGGACGCCCTCGGGGCTGTCGGTCGCGTAGGATTTGGTGGTGTAGCGGATGTTACGCCCGTCGACCTCGTGCCGTTCAAGCCGGAATCCGGGCTCGTCCTTTGGCCGGTTGACGATAAAGGACAGCCGCACCGACTCCCAGCCATGGCTGGAATCGAACGCCGACATCCTTATGTAGCGGTCGCCGTAAACCTTGCGGCATTCGTTGAGCTC
Organism: Hyphomicrobiales bacterium; assembly: GCA_038244925.1. GTDB lineage: Bacteria > Pseudomonadota > Alphaproteobacteria > Rhizobiales > Xanthobacteraceae > Bradyrhizobium. Next base: position 27,912 of record JBBRSX010000012.1, read on the forward strand.
CATCAGCACACCGGCGGCATCGCGCAGATCGAACATCGGCAGCCCCCACATTTCCCAGAAGGTATTGCGGGGATGTGGATCGTCGGTGAATTCGATATTCACCGCCCAGCCCTTGCCGAGACAATACTGCACTTGCCGCGAAATCTGCTCGTCGGTCAGATCAGGCAGGTACGAAAAACAGCCTTGGGTAACGCGCATGATCCTGCTCCTTACATCGAGACGCTGGCGGTGGGGGCATAGTCGGGCATGTCGGTCGACTCGTAGTTGAAGGTGACGTCCTTCCAGACCTCGAGCGCGGCCTTCAGCGGCGTACAGGTCGCCGCCGCCTTGGCGAGGATTTCCGGGCCCTCGTGCAGGTAGTCGCGGCCCTCGTTGCGCGCCAAAATCATCGCCTCCAGCGCGACGCGGTTGGCGGTGGCGCCGGCCTGGATGCCCATGGGATGGCCGATGGTGCCGCCGCCGAACTGCAGCACGACGTCTTCGCCGAGATGGTCGAGCAACTGGTGCATCTGCCCGGCGTGAATGCCGCCGGACGCCACCGGCATCATCTTGTTGAGGCTCGCCCAATGCTGCTCGAAGAACACGCCGTGTTCGAGTTGCATCGGGTTATGGTCCTCGCGGCAGATATCGTAATAGCCGCGCGTGGTGGCGGGATCGCCTTCCAGCTTGCCGACCACCGTGCCGGCATGGATGTGATCGACGCCTGCAAGACGCATCCATTTGGCGATGACGCGGAACGAGACGCCGTGATTGCGCTGCCTTGTGTAGGTCGAGTGCCCTGCCCGGTGCAGATGCAGGATCATGTCGTTGCGCCGCGCCCACTTCGCCATCGACTGGATGGCGGTGTAGCCGATCACGAGATCGATCATGATGATGACCGAACCGAGCTGTTTTGCAAACTCGGCGCGCTCGTACATGTCCTCCATGGTCCCGGCAGTGACGTTGAGGTAGGTGCCTTTGATTTCGCCGGTGGCGGCCTGCGCCTTGTTGACGGCCTCCATGCAATAGAGAAATCGCTCGCGCCAGTGCATGAACGGTTGCGAATTGATGTTCTCGTCGTCCTTGGTGAAATCGAGCCCACCCTTGAGCGCCTCATAGACCACGCGGCCGTAGTTGCGGCCGGACAAACCCAGTTTTGGTTTCACGGTGGCGCCGAGCAGCGGCCGGCCGAACTTGTCCATGCGCTCGCGTTCGACCACGATGCCGGTCGCCGGCCCCTGGAACGTCTTCACATAGGCGACCGGCAGCCGCATGTCCTCAAGCCGCAGCGCCTTCAGCGGCTTGAATCCGAACACGTTGCCGATGATCGAGGCCGAGAGGTTGGCGATCGAGCCGTTCTCGAACAGATCGAGATCATAGGCGATGTAGGCAAAATACTGCCCCGGCGAGTTCGGCACCGGATCGACGCGGTAGCATTTCGCGCGGTATTTTTCCGCCGCCGTCAGCCGATCGGTCCACACCACCGTCCAGGTCGCGGTCGAGGATTCACCGGCGACCGCGGCCGAAGCCTCGATCGGATCGACGCCCTCTTGCGGCGTGACCCGGAACAGCGCGATGATGTCGGTGTCCTTGGGCACGTAGTCGGGCTCCCAATAGCCCATCTTCCTGTATTCCATCACGCCGGACTTGTAGCGATCCTTGCCGCGGACGGTCATCGAGTGCTCGTTCATGTGGGTCTCCTCCGGTTCAGTTGGCGGCGCGGCGTAAAACTGTCGATTTCATTCGGCGGCATCGGCCATCGATCCAATCCGCGGGTCGAGGCTGCCGCTGCGATAGCGCTTCGCCATTTCCGCCAGCGGCATCACCTTGATCCCTGAGGCATGACCGGCGGTGCCGAACTGCTCGAACCGCTCGCGGCAGAGATCGCGCATCGCATCCATCGCCGGCTTCAGGAACTTGCGCGGATCGAATTCGCTTTTGCTCGTGGTGCCGACCTTGCGGAATGCCGCGGTCATCGCCAGCCGACAGTCGGTGTCGATGTTGACCTTGCGGACGCCGTGCTTGATGCCACGCGCGATTTCCTCGACCGGCACGCCCCAGGTCTGCGGCATCTCGCCGCCGAATTGATTGAAGATGTCCTGCAGCGCCTGAGGTACCGAGGACGAGCCGTGCATCACCAGATGGGTATTCGGCAGCCGGCGATGGATTTCCTCGACCACGTTCATGGCCAGGATATCGCCGTCCGGCTTGCGCGAGAACTTGTAGGCGCCGTGCGAGGTACCCATCGCGATCGCCAGCGCATCGACTTTGGTGGCGCGAACAAAATCGACGGCCTGGTCCGGATCGGTCAGCAATTGATCGTGGCTGACCTTGCCTTCGACGCCGTGGCCATCCTCCTGCTCGCCGCCGCCATGTTCGAGCGAGCCGAGCACGCCGAGTTCACCCTCCACCGAGGCGCCGATCCAGTGCGCCATGTCGACGACGCGGCGGGTGATATCGACGTTGTAATCGTAATCCGCCGCAGTCTTGGCGTCGGCCTTCAGCGAACCGTCCATCATCACGGACGTAAAGCCGTGCTGGAGCGCGGTGGCGCAGGTCGACTCCTCGTTGCCGTGGTCCTGATGCATGCAGAGCGGGATCTGCGGGTACATTTCCTCCAGCGCGTCGATCATCTTCGCCAGCATGATGTCGTTGGCGTAAGAGCGCGCGCCGCGCGAGGCCTGGATGATGACGGGCGCATCGACCGCGGCCGCCGCGTCCATGATCGCGAGCCCCTGCTCCATGTTGTTGATGTTGAACGCCGGCACGCCATAGCCATGCTCGGCGGCGTGATCCAGCAACTGCCTCAGGGTAATTCGTGCCATCGGTACCTCCTGGTTTTCTGAAGGTTCATCAACCCGCCGCCGCGATCTTCGACCGCGCCAGGCATTGCAGTGCCTTGGTCGCGACGGCCTCGGCCGTGATGCCGAATTCGCGATAGAGCACCTCGGCCGGTGCCGACGCGCCGAAACCGGTCATCCCGACGAATTCACCGCCATCGCCGAGCCAGCGGCCCCACTCGCCTTCGACCGCAGCCTCGATGCCGATCCTTGGGGCCTGTCCGAGAACGGCCGCCTGGTAGGCGCGGGGTTGCTGGCGGAACAATTCAAAACACGGCGCCGAGACCACGGCGGCGCGGACGTTTTCGCTGGCGAGCAGTCTTGCGGCCTTCAGCGCAATCGTGACCTCGGAGCCGGTAGCGATCAGCGTGACATCGCGGTCGCCCTCCGGCTCGACCACCACATAGGCGCCGAGCGCCACTCGATTTGCATCACCGATCGCGTCGCGAAATGCCGGCAGCGCCTGCCGCGACAGGCACAGAACCGACGGGCTGGCCTTGCCGCGCAGCGCGCAATCCCAGGCCTCCGCGGTCTCGATGGCGTCGCCAGGCCGAAACACCAGCAGGTTCGGGATCGCACGCAGCGAAGCGAGGTGTTCGACCGGCTGATGCGTCGGACCGTCTTCGCCGAGCCCGATGGAGTCATGCGTCATCACGTGGATGACGCGGATGCCCATCAGCGCGGCGAGCCGGATCGCCGGGCGGCTGTAATCGGCAAACGTGAGAAACGTGCCGCCATAAGGGATGAAGCCGCCATGCAGCGCGATGCCGTTCATCGCCGCCGCCATCGCATGCTCGCGGACGCCGTAATGGATATAGCTCCCGGCAAACGCACCGGCCTGTACCGGCTGATGCGTCTTGGCTTTGGTCAGATTGGAGTGGGTCAGATCGGCGGAACCGCCGAGCAGGTTTGGCAAGGCGTCGGCGATGACGTCGATGACAAGCTGCGAGGCCTGTCGGGTCGCAATATTGGGCCGGTCGCTCCCGAAGCGGCCGCGTATCCGGGCCATGGCGTCGGTATAGCCGCAAGGCAAATTCCGGTTCAAAGCATCATGAAACGCCGACCGCCCTCCCGAACTGGGGCGCCTGGTCCGCTCGATCCAGGCGCGACGCGCGTCATGCCCGCGGCTGCCGGCTTCACGCCAGGCGTCGAGCACGGCATCCGGCACCTCGAACGGTGCGTGCGGCCAGTCGAGCGCATCGCGGGTTTTCCCGATTTCCTCGGGCCCGAGCGGCGCACCATGCGCCTTCTCGGTGCCTTGCCGGTTCGGCGCGCCAAAGCCGATCAGCGTGCGGCAGGCGATCAGCGATGGACGGTCGCTGTGCCGGGCCTGCTCGATCGCCGCCGCGATGGCGTTGCGATCATGGCCATCGATCCGGCACGCCGACCAGCCGGACGCCTTGAAGCGCGCGAGTTGGTCGTCGGAGCATGACAGCGAGGTCGATCCATCGATCGAGATTTCATTGTCGTCGAACAGCACGATCAACCGGTTCAGCTTGATATGCCCGGCCAGCGAAATCGCCTCGTGGCTGAGGCCTTCCATCAGGCAGCCGTCGCCGGCCATCACATAAGTATGGTGATCGACAAAGCCATCGCCGAAGCGGGCATTCATCAAGCGCTCGGCCAGCGCCATGCCGACGGCAGTCGCAATGCCCTGCCCCAGCGGTCCGGTCGTGGTCTCCACCCCCGGCGTATGGCCGTATTCCGGATGGCCCGGTGTCTTCGATCCCCACTGCCGGAACGATTTTAGCTCATCCAGCGTCACGCCTTCGTAGCCGGTCAGATGCAGCAGCGCATACAGCAGCATCGAACCATGGCCGGCCGACAGCACGAACCGGTCGCGGTCGGGCCAGGCCGGGTCGGCGGGATCGAATTTCAGGAACTGCGTGAACAAGACGGTAGCGACATCGGCCATGCCCATCGGCATGCCCGGATGACCTGACTTGGCTTTCTCGACCGCGTCGATCGCGAGAAAGCGAACCGCATTGGCCATCTCCGCATGCGAAACATCGGGACGGCTGGCAATACAGGAAAGAGCGGGAGCGTTCATACCGTGCGCCTCTTGCGTTCCATGAGTTGCAGGATCAGCGGGGTGAGGATGAGTTGCATCGCCAGATCGAGCTTCGATCCGTGAATCACGATCGAATTGGCGCGCGACATGAAGCTGTTCGGGATCATCGACAACAGATAGGGAAAATCGATGCCGCGCGGATTCTTCAGCCGGATCACCACCATCGATTCGTCCGGCGTCGGGATCCAGCGCGCGATGAAGGGATTTGAGGTATCGACCGTCGGCACGCGCTGGAAGTTGATGTCGGTCTCGGCGAATTGCGGACAGATGTAGTTCACGTAATCAGGCATCCGCCGCAGGATGGTGTCGGTCACCGCCTCCTGCGTGTAACCGCGATCCCTGCGGTCGCGGTGCAGCTTCTGGATCCACTCCAGATTGATGACGGGCACTACGCCGATCTTCAGATCAGCATGCTGGGCGATATTGACCTTCTCGGTCACCACAGCGCCATGCAGGCCTTCATAGAACAGCAGGTCGGATTTTTCCGGCAGCGGGCCCCATTCCGTGAAGGTGCCGGGGGCCGCGCCGTAGAGTTTGGCTTCGTCGTCGTCATGAACGTAATGACGGGTGGTGCCGGTGCCGGACTCGCCGTAGTCGCGGAAGGCTTTTTCAAGCTCTTCGAACAGGTTGGTTTCCGGGCTGAAGTGGCTGAAATGCTTGTTGCCCTTCTCGCCCTCCTCCTGCATCCGCGTGCGCATGTCGACGCGGTTGTAGCGGTGAAAGGCATCGCCCTCGATATAGGCGGCGCCGACCTTCTCGCGGCGAAAGATGTTTTCAAAGGTCTTTTTTACCGACGTGGTGCCGGCGCCCGAAGAACCCGTGATCGATATGATGGGATAGCTGCGCGACATCTTTTTTTGATCCCGCTCAGCGAAACAAGCCGCGCCGCGCGAACAGCGGCGCGTCGCTATTGTCGAACATCGGCTCGATGCCCTCGTGAATCGCGGCGACGTCGCGAACGCCGCGGATCGACCCCATGATCAGCGGCACCCGCTGGTGCGGCGTTCGCGCCGACAGTTCGAGGATGCGGCGACGCCCGGTGGTCGCCGAACCTCCCGCCCACTCCATGACCAGCGCCATCGGATGTGCTTCGTACAGCAGCCGCAGTCGCCCTTCACGATAGCCGGGGCGCGCGTCGGCGGGATAGAGAAACACGCCGCCTCGCACGAGAATGCGAAGGGCCTCGGCCACCAGCGAGCCGATCCAGCGCAGGTTGAAATCGGCGCCGCCATTGCCGTTGGTACCGGCGAGGCATTCGTCGATGTAGGCGCGGACCGGTCCGTGCCAGTGCCGGCGGTTCGAGGCGTTGATGGCGAATTCCGGCGTATTGGGTGCGATCTTCACGCCGGCTGCGACCATCAGGAATTCGCGGGCGCGCCGGTCGAGAATGAAAATGTCGACGCGCCCGTCGAGCGCCAGCACCAGCGTGGTCTGGGGGCCATAGACCACGAAGCCCGCGGCGCACTGCGCCGTACCCGGTTCGAAGAAGGTCGAGAGCGCGTCATGGCCGCGCGGGCGGATCGAAAAGATGGTTCCGACCGAAATGTTGTTTTCAAGATTGGCCGAGCCGTCGAGCGGATCGATCGCCACACAGAGCGGCGCCGTAGCGTCGACGCTCTCCGGGAATTCCGATTCCTCGGACAGGATGGCGGCGACCGGTGTCGCCCGCAACGCACGGCGCATCATCTCATCCGCGGCGATATCGATGTCTTTCTGCATGTCACCGTCGGTATTGACGCCGCTGTGGCGGCCGGTGATGCCGGCAAGCGGGCCGTCGGCGATCAGGTCGGCAAGGCCGATCGAAGCCGTTGCAAGCGCCTCGATCACGGCGGCGATCGCGGCTCCGTCCGGCATCGCCGCTGCCGCGAAATCGAGATGCGAACGCAACGTCACGCGTCCGTCCATGGCCGTTCCCCTGTCGTCGCCCTCTGCGGGGCCATTTCAACGCGTCGTGCCGAGTGGCAGTCCGCAAGGCCACAACAACCCAGTTTGCCAAATTAGTGAAATTTTCTTATCTTTGGCCGGAGCAAAGTTTTCCTTATAAAGGGGACACCGATGGCGAGCCGGTTTCTGCGGGAATTGACCCTGCGCCAGTTGCGCGCACTGGCCGCCGTTCACCGCGACCGGTCGGTGACCGCAGCGGCCAGGAAACTGCATCTGACGCAGCCGGCGGTGACGCTGCAGATTCGCAATCTGCAGACGCTTGCGGGCCTACCGCTGATTCAGCGCAGCAGCGACGGCATGCTGTTGACCGACGCCGGGCGCGAGGTGCTGGCGCTGTCCGAACGCATCGAGGCGGCGATCGCCGATTGCGAGACCTCGCTGGAAATGATCGCGGGAAAGACCGCGGGCCGGATCTCGATCGGCGCCGTCAGCACCGCGAAATACTTCGTGCCGTTCATGATCTCCGGATTTTCGAAACTGCATCCAAACATCGACGTCACGCTGTCGATCGGCAACCGGCAGGAAATCGGTACCGCACTGCGCGGCTACGATCTCGATTTCGCGATCATGGGCCGCCCGCCCGCCGACATCGAGATGGACGTCCACCTGATCGGCGACCACCCCCATGTCATCATTGCACCCACCAGCCACCGGCTGGCGCGAAAATCCCGGCTGGTGCTCGGCGACCTCGCCGGCGAAACCTTTCTGATGCGCGAGCCCGGCTCGGGCACGCGCGGCCTGATGGAACAGCTGTTCGACAGCGCCCGGGTTCGCCCGAAACTCGGCATGGCCATGAGCAGCAACGAGACCATCAAGCAGGCGGTGATCGCCGGGCTCGGCATCGCCTTCATCTCCGCACATACGGTGGCGACCGAACTCGACGAACGGCGGCTGGTGACGCTCGACGTCGTCGGCCTCCCCGTTGTCAGGCAGTGGTTCGCGCTTTCCCGCAAGGACAAGATCCTGCTGCCCCCGGCCCGCGCGATGCTGGAGTTCCTGAGCGCCCGCGGCGCGCAGTTTTTGCCGCGCACCCATGGCCGTGTCCGAATCACCAGGCCCTCGCCGCGCGGCAAGCGCGGCCGATAGCCGTCCCAGTCATTGGTGCTGCTGAGGGATATTGGAGCGGGTGGAGGGACCCCACGCTTCCAAACAGCAAACGTTGAAAAGATTAGCCTATTTACCCGCAATCAGATTGGCTTTGTAGCACGGTTTTGTAGCCCGCGCATAGGTCGCTCGCCCTTGCACTTGCGTTGCCCACTATCCTCTTCTCAACCGGGCACGTCTTTACGCTGCAAGCAGCATTTCCTCCTCAAGGAACGACTTTCGGTTTGACGGTCCTATCTGCAGTCTGAAACTTCGTTATGTCCGCAGTCGGCACTACATAGACGATCTTGTCTTTCAACAAGACGGTATGCCTCACGAAGACGATAATGAGCTTCACATCGCTGAGAGTTTGGTCCTTGACGGAGACATCTTGATTGAAGTCGGCGGTCTCTTGGACATTCTCGCCAAGCCACCGACCGAGGCTACCGCTGATAATCACGAGAAGAAGTAGCCAGAATAAGCATTGGATTGCTGTCGGCAGCTTTCGCGTTTCGACTTGAACGGCAATCAAGAGAACTAGAGCGACGGCGCCAGCGAATGCCGTAGCACCCGAAAACACATGGAAATATCCGTGTCCTTTGTGCGCCTCGCTCCAGACGTTCAACGCCATTCCCGCGAGCGCCAAGACGATCATGATAACAAGTCCGTTTCGTCTCTGCTCGAACGTCTTACCGGCAAGGATGGTTTGCACAAAGTTCTGTAGAAAGATCACCGAACCAGACACGATCCCCAAAGCCAGCAAGCCGAACGTGATGATATCGGTGTACTGAACGAACCATATCAGGTGCCAGTCGAACACTGAAAGGTACGCGGCTAGGAACGTTGCGGAGAGCGCGACGCCAATCAGCACCGCCGCAGCGGAGACAAGGACAAAGTTCTCTCTTATCGCCTTGAAAACTTCGCTCAATGTTACGCCGTTCGGTGGCACGAGCACCGGTTTTGCGGCAATGCTTGCCTGCTCTGACAACGCCTCATCTCCTCTCGCGAAACGCTTTGGACCACTCGATCAATTCCCGGGTGGCAGATTCCGGAGCAAAGCCCACGCTACGAGCTAGATCACGGAGAAGACGATTTTGAACCCGTTGCGGGAGGTAGTTGGTGAATTCGATGGTGTCCTGGCTTCGCCACCAAGTCCGGGAAGGCGTATGCGCCCACGGCCATCAAGCTCATGCTGGAGCACAGGTCATGACTATCGCAATTGCAGTCTCGCTGATGCTCGCCGGGATCATCTCAACGGCGCTTGAGTGCGCGGTGGCGGGCTCGCTCCTGCTCGGCGCGGCAATGCTCATGGTGCGATACTGCGCCTGAGCGTCCTTGACGTCTCCCGTAGCGCAATGTCATCGCTCAGTGGAACCGAACCACGACACAGCGGTTGCTTGTGCAGAACATTGAGGAGGTTCTCATGAACAATATCATCTACATTGTGGGCTTAGTGGTTGTTATCGGCGCCGTGTTGGCCTTCTTTGGGCTGCGGTAGCGGCAAGGCGCAATCTGGTCGCTTGAAGCGCGGACGAAAGCGCGGGCTTACGTCGCTGTATCGCGTTTGTCGCGCTCTGGAATGCCTAGGGGCCGCATCGGTGATCCCTTCCGACGCCGACCTCACGATCCGCTGGGCCATCTTCGCCTTGGTCGCGGGCGTGCGTGTCACCGGGACGCAATCAGCCGCAGCTTCCAGCGCCAAGCGCATAGTTGCGACGAGCGACGGTGCGAAGGGAGCTTGGGTGATCTTGGGCATCCTGGGTATCGTTAAGGTTGGCCCATTTCGTGTAGCCGACGCGTAGGACGCGCGAGTGTCGGTTGATCAACTCAAGTTGCCCCCCCTCACAGAAAACGGGTCCCCTTTCGCGGGGTCCCCTTTTTCCCAGTTAATCCATTACGCGAGTTTCAAACCTGCGGCCTAAACCCGGAAAAATCGGCTCGGCTGAAGCACCGCTTGAGAACTCCCGGGATTTCCCAAGGCGTTCACAGGACGCGAGACCTAAGGAGCCTAAGAGAACCTTAGCAATGCCGAGGCGCGGCGATCGGTTATCGCGAATGCCTGTGCAGTCTGTTAGGCTTCAACCTAATTCCGGGTGTTTTCGCCACCATGGGGTTTTGCGAGCCGTCCAAGGATGGTGGTCTGTTTATGAAACTGCCTGATGGGTACAGCGGGGCAGCCGCCGACAGTAACGCCTAGCGGCACGTCACGCATCACACCACTGCACGCCGCGATGCGGGCGCCGGAACCAATCACAACATGATCCGCTATAGCAGCCTGTCCCCCAATCATCGCACCGTCGCCGATACAAGCACTGCCAGCGATCCCGACCTGCGCCGCTATCACGCAGCAGAGGCCAATGTGCACGTTATGACCGATCTGCACGAGGTTATCGATCACGGTACCCGAGCTGATTACGGTATCGCCAAGAGTGCCTCGGTCGATTGTGCTGTTGGCGCCGATTTCGACATTGTCCCCTATCAGAACTCGACCGAGTTGCGGTACGCGTACCGGGCCGCGCGCTCCTGAAGCAAATCCGAAACCCGCTGTACCAATTCTTGCGCCGGCAAAAACTTCCACCGCGTTGCCGATCAGCGCATAGCTGACCGAAGCACAATCACCAACAGCACAATCATCCCCGAGCACCACGCCTTGTCCAATGACGACATTGCAGCCGATCCGACAGCGCGAACCCAATACCGCACCTTTGCCTATTACGGCACTCGGCTCGATGTGACAGTTGGCACCGATTATCGCGCTGTTGCACAACGTACCCGGTAGACCTGAGTAGGCCTAAGATGCCTAGGATGGGTAGGTAATAATCGTTACTACCTCCCTACGTAGCCCCCAAGAGCGCCCAAGATGCCTAAGCCTGCGTGGGATAGACCTTGAGCAGCGGAGTTACCCCCACGACTTCCCTGAACTGTTCCTCCAGCAGCCGCCTCGCAACAGTGACCTTGGACCGAGGGACGAGGATGCTGTCATGGACCGGGGCAGATGGGATGTGGTGTTCATTCGCCAATCGCAACATCGTCCCTATGATCACTCGGCTCTCTAGATACATCAGGTCGCCGTAGCTGCTGGGGATGCCGGGAGCCACCTTGCCCCAAGTGGCGAGCAGCGGATGTCTAGCGAGCACAGCTTTGCGCACTCGTGCCACCGGGTACATCTTCGGATCAATCTGCCAGCCGTTGTCGCGGTGCTTCTTGGCGAACGACGCCTTGATTTTCGCGGACCACTGCCTAAGCAGCCCTCGATTACCGAAGGAGGCGTTCACCCAAGTCTTCACGATGGCGCGGTGGATGTCCTCGGGACCAAGGATGTCATCATAAGCGCCAGCGACATCGACGTGCTGGCCGTGCGCAGCGTGGAAGATGGTCAGATAAGAGCCGCTGATGTCGATCTCGGACAACAGCTCACCGTCGAGGGTCATCGCTGTCCTGACTTCCCTCGGAATGTGTTGATAGTTCAGCTTCGGCACGCCGGGCTGAGAGTACAGACGACCACCCTTGTCGAAGTTGAAGTCCCGTCCCGTGGCTTCGTGGAACATGCGCACCCAGCCAATGTGCCGCGCGCCTACCAGCTTGTGCTTCGCGAAGAAGACGTTCAACGCCGCGACCTCATCGCGCAAGCGCTGGACGGTACCGTGTCAGGGGTGAGGAAGGTCGGCCGTGTAATCTGCACAAGCTCCGAAGGCATGTCGAACTCGACAGCGAAATGCTGATCGGCGTTGTCTACCGTGATGCCGTGGCTCTTACAAATCTTAAGCATCTTAGGCGTCGCTCGAAACCGAGAGATGCGGCCAACCATTGGTCCCGGGCTTCCGAATGCTAATGCCCGGGGATAGCCGGTGTTCTCTTCCAGCAGTCCAGCTGCAACCCACGGCTTGCGGATGCCATCGAACGTGCGCCAGCTGACGGGACTTGGGCTCGCGTAATCATCCTTGTGCAGCGACACCATGAGCCAACCGATGCCATCTTCCACAATCGCCGCGATTAGCAACTCTGCGAGCAATGCTGCGATAGCCTGACGACGTGCTGCTGTGCCCTTGGGGCCTCGGTACGCGACCTTCGCGCCCTCTTCTTTTGGCCGAGGATAGGCTTCATCAAGAAACGAGACGAGCGCGGCGGCCTCGGTGCTGGTTGCGCGGCCCTTCATGTTTGCGCGAGGCGCGAGGTACAGTTCGCTGGCAAGCTCGGGAGAGGTCTTCGCAACGGGCTTCGGCGAAGTCGTTTCGGGGAGCTCGGGGAGGTACGCTTCTTCGGTCATGTGTTAGGGCGAGCCTCTTGTGCTGATAGTTCTGCGAACGCACCGACGCACTCCCCGGTGTTGATTAGTTTCCACGAGAACCCCATGGCGGTCTCAGAGCGTCGTGCTCTTGATTGACTTCAACATTCTCTCCCCCATGCCTCGTCACAGAATGTAGCGTGGGAATTTCTTTAGCGCTTCCGCCATCTCCTCCGGCTCGGGCTCGCCGTACATGCGACCTACGTTCGTCGGCGTGTGCCCGGTGATGCCGAACCGCAGGCTCTCTTCTATCCCTGCCTTTCGCGCTTTCGACAAGAACGTGTGCCGCCATGCGTGACTTGGGCTCAGCTCCTTGTCAGTCACCCCCAGCTGACGCACCCACTCACCAAGGTTTTCCCGGGCCTTTACGGCAGGGCCGCGCTTCGGGTTCAAAGGATCGACGGTCCCCGCGCGGGACGATGGTTTGTAGAACAGTGGCCCGGGGCCCCTCGCCTTCACAAACTTGATGAAGCCCAGTTCAATGATGTGCTCATGTAACGGGACCATGCGCGCCTGCCCGGTCTTGATTGTTCCTGCGGCGGGCGTGAGGTGCGCGAAATAGCCGTCGCCCATCTTCTTAACGTCCTCGCTTCGCAGCTGTGTCATCTCGCCCGGTCTCGCGCCCGTGTAAGCGCACAGCCACGGTACCCAGCGCTTCGCACGGTCCAAGGGCGTCTTAGGATTAGCAATCCGCTGACATGCACTGAGAATGATAGACGCCTCCTCCTTAGTGAAGGTCTTCCCAGTCCGTTCGCGCGTTTGCTTCTGCTTCGTGACCTTCACGGCTGCAAACGGGTTGGCGGCAATAAGTTGTTGATCCACGCCCCAGTTGAAAACCGCCTTCGAAGCAGACAGCCACACGTTACCCACGGTAAAGGCTGTACGCTTCTGAGCACGCCCGCGGGTGCCCTCAGGGCTCCCGTGTGGCTTGATCAAACTGTCTATCCAAGCTTTGGCATCGCGAGCCGTAAGCGCACCGGCAGCTGTCCGTGGAAACTTCGCCTGCATTTCAAGAAACACGCCGCGCGCGCGACGCACTGAGGCATCAGCACGCTTGGCCGCTTTCACCCAGCCTTCGAACAATGCCCAGCAGGAAAGCCCGTCCAAAGCTTCTACAGAAGCATCATCGAACTTCGGGAAACTCTTAGGCGTCTCGTCCGGCGTGTGGTCGCCATCGGCGCGCTGTTCCAGAATGCCGAACGCTGGATACAGAAGGTCCGACACGGCATCCGTGAAAAGCTTGTGTGCGTCTTCGTTCAAGGCGATGCCAACGCCCGCAAGAAACGAGGCGGTACGCGCCATCTCAGCGACTACGGGCCTCACCTTGTCACGCACTTGGGGAACCTTAGCCCACTCCCAGTGCGGGTCGGCATCCGTGTCGCGCTTGTAACTGTCGGGAGCCTCGCGCCCGATCACTTCCCATTGCAGATGGTCACGCAGGTGCGCCCAGCGCCCAGCGCCACGAGGGTCGTTCTCATTCTGCTTAAGAAACCAGCCGTACCAATTCCCCGCCAGCCCTTGAGCGCTGAGCCGCGTCAACGGACGGCCCTCGCCCCTTGCAACAGCCCTGAGGCTGGCAACGCGAGTATCAATCTCCGCGCACCATTCCAGCCAAGCAACGCGAGCTGCGCTTGGCGATGTCGCGGCGGGTCGTTTGAACAGCTCCTCCCAGACCTTGGGGACTGTGGGCTTCCCACCGGCCTTGGTAATCCGTAGGGGCGCTTTGGCACGGTCACGGTGCAGCCGCGAGTACGCGTCCCGCACGTCCGCTGGGATGCCCTTGCGTGATACGAAGTCGCCAGTCTTGGATCGAGAGAGGGTAGCCATGCGGATGGCCATGTGCGTAGCGCCTTTTGTAGCGGGGCGCGAGCAGAAAGGGCCTATCTATCAGCGTTTGTTGCAGCACAAGGACAAATGCCCTGTAGTGGAGCGGGTGGAGGGAATCGAACCCTCGTATTCAGCTTGGAAGGCTGGCCCGATGGCATAATCGGACATCACTGAGCATCACCCGAAAACGCCGCAAACATCTTGTTTTATGGGGTTTTTAGACGTTTTCAGCGAATTATCGTTGCCCTTCAAACACCTAGTGACTCAGACCAAGTTACACCCGTTGTTACACCCGAAATCATGTTTCCCATGTCGTTTAAACGCAACGCGCAATGCAAACCATTTACAATCTAGAATAGAATCCGCGTATAGCTCTATTCATGGGCAGCGTATCTGGCGCTGCGGAAATAGGAGAAACAAAATGATCCCTGAACTTGAACATGGCAGCGGCAGCTGGGTGGCAACCCGCAAATCTACTGGGGAAGTTATCGGCGAATTTTACGTGCGTGATAACGTCGAGAAATTTAACCCTCGCACCGTTCTGGTTGAAACGATTTTGCAATATCTCGTCCGCATCAACGCAGCCGTCAAAGCCTAATCACCAGCCCGCTTCGGCGAGCATCATTTAAGCCATTCGGCGAACTGATCCCATGACCAGACTTTGACAGAATTCACGGCGCGCTGAATCTTGGAGGCAAGCTGCGCATCGTTTGTTACCAAAATGTCAGCCTCACCTTCGGCCGTTGCCGCTATCAGCGCGTCTTCCGCGTGTTTCGTATTTCCAGCCATGTGCGCCACGATAGAGGCGTTAACTGCATCGCTGCCCCAACTGCTTTCGTCCCACTTGGAAACGTCCCAAACTGCGCCAGTTGTCGATACCTTCTCAGCCATTCCATATATTGCCAGCAAAGCTTCGCGCTTCGGCTCTGGCGCCAGTGACAGTTCATCGCGCTGAACGTGTGTACTGATCAGGGCCAATCGACCGTCTGCGATTCGCTGCTTAATAGCGCTCAGTGCAACCTGATCGGTAAGAACAAGGTCATGCACGTTACTGTCCAGCATGATGCGCATGGGCTGGTGTTTATCTGAAAAATGAATCTCTAGGTAGAATAGTTACACCCAAAGTTACACCCAACATTTCAAGGCGACTCATAAACCATTGAAATCATTGGAGCGGGTGGAGGGAATCGAACCCTCGTATTCAGCTTGGAAGGCTGCTGCTCTACCATTGAGCTACACCCGCGCACCGGCATCACCTAACACGCCATGGAGGCGGCCTCAACCGCCCGAAGGCGCTCCCTCGCCCCGGCAAAAGCGATTGTTCCCCGGGATTTGCGGCCTTTTCGGGGGCTTAACAGGGACAGAATCGCCGCCTATATTGATATTTCCATAACCAACGAAAGGAGGTGATCCAGTGTCTCTTACCAAGCGCTGTCACCTCGCTGGGATCGCCCGCTAAGCTTTTTTAGCTTTAAAGGCTTGGCAACGGGGCGCTCTCAGCCCTGGACCAGCGAGCACAAATAAGGGGGCGCGACGGGAGTGATCCCGCCGCGCTTTTTTTTATTGGCGATGTCATCCGGGTATCGAAGCTGGAATCTCGAGATTCCGGGGTCAGCGTTGCACGCTGCCCCGGAATGACGGTTACGCCATGCGGCGCTGCTGGATTCGCTCCCATACCGACCCCCCCGCGATGATAGCGCCCAGCACCCAGGGCAGCACGGCGCCGTACGGCTCGACACTCAGGAGCAATGCCAGGATGCTCGTCACCAGACAGAGCAACTTTGCCTGTGAGCTTTGTCCGAACAGCGACAGCAGCAATGGTGCGAGCAGAATCAACAATTCGACGGCGGTCATGTCTTTGGAATTTCGTGTTTGTCGGCGCGGGATCGGCGAAGGACTTGCGGTCAGAAACCGCACAGATTGACCGAGCGCGGACGCGCGCCACGGCGGCTTTCGACGATTCGTTCGCCGCCGTTTTCGGCCGAGCTGCCGTAGTAGCGGTGATGGCCGCTGGTGTCGTGCCAGTCGCCGGCCTGCGTCGACGCGTTCGGCGACGTACGAAAATTCGCGGCGGCATCGCAGATGATCGAGGCTGGCTGGCGTGACATGACCGTCTCCGTGAATGAATGATGCGCAATTGCTGCGTTCTGTTCATCCGTCGTGGCCTGCGCGTGGCGCGTTCAAGGGGCCGCGGATATTTCGTGTTTCCGGAATGTTTCGTCGCCAGCTCGAAGCAAGCTAAATGGCGGCGCGCCGTGCGACTTTTCAAACACCGGCCTGTCGGGACAGGACATGTCAAAACGTCCTTGAACGGCAGCCCATGCCGCAGCAAACGAGGAAAACAGATGCTTTATGCCATTCTGGCCTATCACGTCGAAGCCGACGTCACGTCCTGGACGCCGGAGCAGGACGCGGCGCTGATGACCGATCTGCTCGGGGTCCATGACCGGCTCAACGCGCAAAAGCTGCTCGGGCCGTCGGCGCGGCTGGGCGAAACCGCGAAGGCCCGCACCCTGCGCGGCCCCGGCGCCGGCATGGTGCTGGACGGGCCGTTTGCCGAAACCAAGGAGCAGTTGCTGGGGCTTTACGTCGTGGACTGCGCCAGCGAGGACGCCGCGATCGACGTCGCCCGCGAGCTGCGCCAGGTCAATCCGTCGGCGGTCTACGAGATCCGCGCGATCAAACTTTATATTCCGGGGGCGGATATCGCCGAGACGGCAAACGACGACGCTCTGGGCTGAGGCTCTCTTATTGCCGCAAGCCGGCCTGCCGCAGCAGCGGCAGCACGCGGTCGATGAAGAACGGCAGTTCGTCCCTGAAATTGACGAATGACAGCGTGACGCCGTCAATCCCGGCGGCGTGGAGCCGCAGCAATTCGTCGACGATCTTTTCCGGACGGCCGATCAGCGGATGCGAACTGAGGCCGCCGGCATAGCGCTTGCGCTCGTTGAAGATCTCGTTGGTATCGAGCTGGCGGTTTTTGCGCGACATGTTCATGTGATAGTCGACCGCTTCGGTGTCGGCATTTTCCACGGCATAGCGATGGTAATAGTCTTCCGCCTCGCGGTCGGTCTCACGGCACACCACATGCGTGGTGGCGATGATCTGCAGCGGACGCCCCTCCGCGCTGCGCTGCGCGGATAGTGCGCGCACCGGCGCCAGCCCCTCGCCGGCAACGCCGAGCACGGTGACGAGCAAATCGCTGGTCTTCAGCGCGAAGGCTCGGCCGGCCGGCGAGGATGCCGCGGACATCGTCAGCGGGCGCGGCCGTTGCACCGGCTGCGGCTTTCCGATCACGCCGGTCAGCTGGTAAAACTCGCCGTCGTGGTCGAACCGCTCCGTCGAGGTGAAGATCCGGTTCATCACCTCGAACCATTCCAGCCCCTGCTCGTAGCGACGATCGTGCTCGGCGAGCGCATGTCCGAACATATCGAACTCGCCCTGATTCCATCCGGCGACGATGTTGAGCCCGGCGCGGCCGCCGCTGACATGGTCTACCGTCACCAGCGCCTTCGCCGCGAATACCGGATGCACCACCGGCACATGCACCGTGGAAAAGATCGTGATCTGCTCGGTCATCGCGCTCAGCGCGGCGGCGAAGGTGAACGTCTCAAAGCACAGCGTGCGAACATCGAGCTCGCCGCCAAATCCCTTCCAACGCGCGATCGGCAGGATGAACTCGAAGCCGGCGCGGTCGACCATTTGGGCGACCTCGGCGATGTCATGCCAGTCCGCCCGCCAGCGCTCCGGCACTTTTGTAATGGCGATGCCGCCGTCGGCGTTGAGGGAAAACAGCCCAAGCTTGAGCTTGTTGGCGTCGTGAAGCGCGTTGGCTTTTGCGGGCACGCGGCGGACCTGTATGGCGGCGATCGGGGGTCAGGAAGCCCGCATCGGGATCACCAGCCCTGCGGAAATGCAGGTATCCTGCTACGGGACCTCTGGGGATGCAAATGGCGACCCCGGGTTCCAATAGAGCCAACAAGGACGTTTTGGGGGCTTGCCTTGGTTGACTTTAGCACCCCCCATCGCCCATAAACGCGCCCGACCGGGAGCTCGCCATCGGCCCCCGGTATTAACGTCATCCTTGGCCTGATCCGCCGCCTCTAAGCGGTTGGGCTTTCGATGCTGTTGGACGGGGGAGTGTCCCGAGTGGCAAAGGGAGCTGACTGTAAATCAGCCGTCTTATGACTTCGAAGGTTCGAGTCCTTCTTCCCCCACCATCCTGCTGCGCGCCAAATCTTGCTTCGCGCGAAGGCGCCTGACAAAAGCTTTCCCATGAGCGATCGCGACCGAAAACCGCCGTTCCGCCGTGGCGGCGGCAAATCCTTCGAAAAGGGCCGCAAACCGGGGGGCCGACCCGCTTTCCGGGAGCGGAACTCCAGCCAGGACGGGCCGGTGATTCTCTATGGCTGGCACACGGTTTCGGCCGCTTTGGCCAACCCGCAGCGGCAAATCCAAAAACTGTTCCTGACCGAGAACGCCGCCAAGCGGCTCGCCGACGAGAACATCGACACCCGGGTGACCCCGGAAATCGTCCGGCCAAGCGAGATCGACCACCGCCTCGGGCCGGACGCCGTGCACCAGGGCCTGCTGGCGGAGACCGAGCCCCTCGCCTCACCTGACATCGATACGCTGCCCCAGGAGGGCATCGTGCTGGTGCTGGACCAGATCACCGACCCACACAATGTCGGCGCCATCCTGCGCTCGGCGGCGGCGTTCGCGGTCAGGGCGATCGTGACCACCGCCCGCCACAGTCCGGAGGCAACCGGCGTGCTGGCGAAATCGGCGTCGGGTGCGCTGGAGATGGTGCCGATCGTGACCGTGCAAAATCTCGCCCGGGCGCTCAACGAGCTGAACGATCAGGGCTTCCTCACCGTCGGTCTCGACAGCGAGGGCAGCGCCGATCTCGGCGCTGTGGAATTGCGGCAGCCGCTGGCGCTGGTGCTGGGTGCCGAGGGCAAGGGCCTGCGGCAACTGACCCGCGAGACCTGCAGCGTGGTGGCCCGGCTCGACATGCCCGGCGAGATCAAGAGCCTGAACGTGTCGAACGCCGCGGTGCTGGCGCTCTATATCGGCGCCAGCCGATTGGGGCTCATGAAGTAACGCGTTTTCTACACGCGAACCGGCCCCAATTCGCTCGAAAACGCTATGTGATGAAATAAAGAAAACGCCCGCTCGCGAAACGCGAACGGGCGCTGATCTCCTGGATCGTAATCAGATCAGTAATAGCGGCGCAGCACATGGCGGCCGTAGTGATACGGCGCCGGCGCGTAGCCGTGGTGATAGCTCATGCGCGGTGAAGGATAGTAGCGCGGCGCATACGTGCCATGGTGACGATAGCCGTAATGCGGCTGGTAGCCGTAGTGCGGGCGATAGCCGTAGTGATGCCCGTAGCCATGGTGATGGTGACGGGCATAGCCGTAGCCATAGCCGGAGACCGAACCTTCTTCATAGGTCCGAACCGGCGCAAAGTTACCCGGACCGGTATAGGTCGGGCCCTGGTTGACGTAATAGTACTGCTGCTCTGGAGCGGCGAGCCGCTCATGGTGGGCCCAGCCGCCACCGCCGCAGGGGTTGCAGCCGTAATCGGCGGCCGGCGCGACATAGACCTGCGGCGCTCCGCAGGGGGTGTACCCGCACGCCAAAGCCGGCGCGGTGACCATGACGGCAGCTGCCGCGATCAATCCTGTAAACAAATGACGCATTACTCTCTCCTGTAGGTGTTTCGTTTGACGTCGTTTCTGGTTTCTTTGGACTTCTTGTTTGAGCATGATCTTTTCGGAAAACCGGTGCCCACTTTTCCGGATCATGCTCAGTGTGGAACGTGGTGCGGTCTTCGCGGCCTGAAATCGTGCCGGCCCTGATCCTGCGGCGCGTAAATGATCGCCGGCGGTTCGACCGGCACGCTGGACTGCGCCGGCAGTGGCGCCGACTGCGCCGACCATGATTGATGATAGCTCTCGGCCGGCTGCGGCAAGCGGCGGTTGGCCGGCGGCTCGATTTCGAGGCGTCCGTAACCCGGCAGATTGCCTGCGCTCGGATAGTAATGGCCGACGTTCGGAACCGGATCGATGGTGCGGCCGCCGTAGATGGTCGGCTGCACATGGATGCGCTTTTCGAGACCCCAATCGCCCTCGACCACCGCATAGGATGCATCGACGCCGTTGATGATGATGGGCACACCGGCACGGCCGGGAATCACGATTTCAAAACCGCCGCCGGCAAAGGCCGCCGACGTCGTCGCCATCAATATTGCCAGTGTGACGCCAACGCGCATGGCTTGGGATCCCCGTCTTCCTCGACGCGCAATTTAATCCAGCGCACAACCGGAGGGGTTAAGGCGCCGGACCAAATTGCCGGTAAGCCTAACGCGCCAGCGTTAATGTCCGTTCAACTCCGAGAAATCGCGCTAGCCAAAGGTTAACGCCTGGGGTTCCGGCCCGGGCAACTCCCGGTTTTATTGTCATTTGGCCGGCAATATCGCACCATCGCCCTCGCCCAAACCGCTGAAATGGAAAAAATGCCGCACCCCGACAGCCCCGCGAAAAACGTGCTCTGGATCATGTGCGACCAGCTTCGCTACGACTACCTCAGCTGCAACGGCCATCCGACTTTAAAGACGCCGAACATCGACGCGATGGCCAAACGCGGCGTGTCGTTCTCCAACGCCTATGTGCAGTCGCCGATCTGCGGCCCGTCGCGGATGTCGTTCTATACCGGCCGCTACATGCGCTCGCACGGCTCGCACTGGAACGGCTGGCCGCTGCGCGTCGGCGAGCCGACGCTCGGCGATCACCTCAAGAAGATCGGCGTTCGCAACGTGCTGGTTGGCAAGACCCATATGGCGCCCGACCTCGAAGGCCTGAAGAATCTGGGGATCGCGCCGGACTCGATCATCGGCGTCCATGTCTCGGAATGCGGCTTCGAGCCCTATGAACGCGACGACGGCCTGCATCCGAGCGGGCGCCCGCGCCCGGCCTATGACGATTACCTGCGCCGGCAGGGTTACAACGCCGACAATCCGTGGGAGCACTGGGCCAATTCCGGCGCGGACGCCGAGGGCAATTTGCAGAACGGCTGGCTGTTGGTTCACGCCGACAAGGCCGCGCGCGTGCCGGAAGAGCATTCCGAGACGCCCTACATGACGCGCCGCGCGATGGATTTCATCACCGAGGCTGAGGATGACGGCCGCCCGTGGTGCCTGCATCTGTCCTACATCAAGCCGCACTGGCCCTATATCGCACCGGAACCCTATGCCAGCATGTACGCGGCCTCGGACGTACAGCCCGCGATCCGCTCGGAAGCCGAGCGCGACGGCGCGCATCCGGTGTTCGCCGCCTATATGGACATGCGCTATTCCAAAAACATGTCGCGCGACGAGGCGCGCGAAAAGGTCATCCCCACCTATATGGGCCTGATCAAGCAGATCGACGACCAGATGGGCGTGCTGATGCAGTTCCTGGAAGCACGCGGCCTGCTCGACAACACCATGATCGTGTTCACCTCGGACCATGGCGATTATCTCGGCGATCACTGGATGGGCGAGAAGGATCTGTTCCACGAACAATCCGCCAGAATCCCACTGATCGTGATCGATCCGTCGCATGCCGCCGACGGCACGCGCGGCACCGTCAGCGACGCGCTGGTCGAGGCGATCGATCTCGCGCCGACCTTCATCGACTACTTCGGCAGCAAGCCACCGGATCATATTCTGGAGGGACGCTCGCTGCTGCCGCTGCTGCGCGGAAACAAACCGGCCGACTGGCGCAAGGTGGCATTCTCCGAATACGACTACGCGATGCAGGATGTCCGCCTGATGCTGGGACAGCCGATCGAGCGTTGCCGGCTGTTCATGGTGTATGACGGCCGCTGGAAATATATTCACGCGTCGGGTTTTCGGCCGATGCTCTACGACCTCGAAACCGACCCGCAGGAATTTTCGGATCGCGGCGCCGACCCGTCATGCGCGGACGTCGTTGCCCGATTGCAATCGGAATTGTTCGACTGGGCGCTGCATCCGAATGGGCACATTACGACGACAAACGAGAAGATCGCCAACTACGCGAGCCAGCAGTTGCAGGTGAAGAACGGCGTCCTGATCGGCATCTGGGACGAAGCCGAACTCGGCGCGATCAGGGACAAGATCGGGATCAAGGCGTGAGGCGCCGCGGGCCGCCCCGCATCAGTGTAATTGAGTCGAACTCTCGTTTGACCAGCGTTCGGATGGCTGTTTCGGAAGCTTGTCGTCGCGCGCCTGCAACAGCGTAAAGCCGAGCAGGACATACATCGCGCAGCTCCACAGCGATTGCCAGTTGGCGGAGCCTTCGTTGAAGCCGATATACACCGCTGACATCGCGAGCAGGCCCGCGAACACCGCCTCGGCCACCGGGCGCGTGCCCGATCGCGGAGCGAGCAGCGCCAGCGCCGCAAACGGCACCACCGCCATGGTCAGTGCCGCGAACGGGAAATCGCGCCAGCGTCCGTCGAAGATCAGACCGAGCGCGGTTTCCACCGCGATCAGCGTGATCGCCACCAGCGTGAAGCCCAGGATCGTCGTCATGAAGGTCTGGGTTCGGCGCTCGGACGGCCCCAGCAGTTCGAGGAACGCCGGAATCGTCCGTTCCGACATCAAGGCATGGGTACACAGCAGCGGCGCGGCAATTCCGGCTGCCACCAGCAAACCCTGGCGCAGCCAGCCGTCGAGCCCGAAGCTTTCGTACAGCATCTTGTCGACGCTGACGCCGAGCAAGATCCCGCCGACGGTAGCGGAGAAAGCCACCGCCATCCACGCCGCAAAGCGCGGCGACGATGGCCGGCGCTTCAACGTCAGCCCTGCGGTGGCGAACACGAGAACACAAAGCGCGAGCCCGCCCGCCATATGCAGCTTCCAGAACGGATAGTTGCCGATCGGCACGCCAGCCGGATATTTCAGCTTGCGATCGCCGGCATTGAACACGCCCCAATAGCCGCCGACCGTTCCTTCCCACTTGCGCTTCCAGGGTTCATCATAGGCTTCGAACAGATTGACGCGAAATTTTTCCGTTCGCGCCCGCTCGAGAATTTCGGAAATGAAACGTGCCTGGTTGATGCGCGAGGCCACCGAGCCGTCGCGCATCCGCCCATGGCTCGGCCAGCCGGTCTCGCCGATCAGGATCTCCTTGCCGGGAAAGGCAACCGCGACCTGCTTGCGGATACTGTCGGCATGGGCGGCGGCGTCCTCGGCGCGCGGCGGAATGTCCTCCCAATAGGGCAGCATGTGCACGGTGACGAAATCGACGTCGGCGCCCATCTCCCGGTAGCGCAGCCAGAATTCCCAGACGTCGGCGTAGGTCACGGGAACGTGGACGCGCGGCTTGACCGAGCGGATGAACTCACGGAGATCGGACACGGTCATCTCTCCGCGCAAAAGCACTTCACTGCCAACGATGATCGCCGTGACCGAGTCAGGATGGTCGTTGACCAGCCCGACCGCCGTGTTGATCAAGAGAACGTTCTTGGCGCGATCGCGTCCGAGCCAGACGCCGAGCAGAACCTTCAGTCCAACCTTGCCCGCGAGCTCGGGCACCTTGTCCAGCCCGTTGTCGATCGAATAGGTGCGGATACATTTCGAGATCTTGGCGAGTTCGCCAAGATCCTCGGCGATCTGCTCCGGGCTGACGATCAGGGCCGGATTGTGCGGCGTCTGTTCGTTGCGGAACGGCGCGTAGGAAACGCATTCCAGCTTCGCCGCGGGGTCGATCGGCGCACGCGCGAGCGTCACCGGCGTGGCGAGCCACCACCACGCTGCCGCAATGACCCCCATGGAAACGAAAAACAACGCCAGTGGCGTGCGCAAGGCAATCGTCCTATCCTACGGCAAGCACGTCGATAACTGGTCTCGCCGTTTGCGCGATTTGCCCCGAACTCGTAGCATGCCGTTTTGGCTGGCATCAAGGTCCGGTCGCGGAGGGTGAGCTCTGTTTTTGCCGCATATTTGCCTCGATCCGAACGCGTGACGTGATGTCTTTACTAAAACTGTCCCGGCGCAGGTTCGCCAAAATCATTGGCTGGTCGGCGCTCGGAATATCTGGCGCCGCCGGCTCTCGCCGCGCCGAGGCGCAGGCCGATCTGGCGAGGGAAAGCCGAAGCGCCGCGCCCGGTTTTCCAGGCGGCTTTCTGTGGGGCACCGCCACGTCGTCCTATCAGATCGAAGGCGCC
Organism: Hyphomicrobiales bacterium; assembly: GCA_038244925.1. Classification (GTDB taxonomy): domain Bacteria; phylum Pseudomonadota; class Alphaproteobacteria; order Rhizobiales; family Xanthobacteraceae; genus Bradyrhizobium. The sequence continues at coordinate 52,138 of JBBRSX010000012.1, forward strand.
GTCCACGAGGATGGCCGCGGCCCATCGATCTGGGACGTTCATGCGCATACGCCCGGGACGATCGCGGATCGCAGCACCGGAGATACCGCCGACGACCATTTCCATCGCTACAAGGAAGACGTTCAACTGATGAAGGCGCTGGGCGCCAGGGCCTATCGTTTTTCGATCGCATGGCCGCGTGTTTTCCCCGAAGGCACGGGCACGCCGAATCCGAAAGGGCTCGACTTCTACGACCGGCTGCTCGACGAACTGCTGGCGCATGGCATCGAGCCGTTTGCAACGTTGTATCACTGGGACCTGCCGCAGGCGCTTCAGACCCGTTTCGGCGGCTGGACCTCCCGCGAGACCTCAAAGGCATTCGGGGATTACACGGCTTATGTCGCAGGCCGGCTGAGCGACCGCGTAAAACACTTCTTCACGATCAACGAATGCTCCAGGACGGTTTCGCTGGGCCACCAATATGGCTCCGACGCCCCCGGCCTCAAATTGCCGCAGGCAGAGTTGAACCAGGTCCGTCACAACATCGCGCTGGGACACGGCCTTGCGGTGCAGGCGATCCGGGCACACGCACGCGCCGGCACCAAGGTCGGTCCGGCCGAAAATGCCGTGAGTTGTATTCCCGCGATCGCAACCGAAGCCAACATCCGCGCCGCCGAGATCGCGATGCGCGAACTCAATGGCGGCTATCTGACGGTGATGCTGGAGGGAAAATATCCCGACGCGTATCTGGCGCAGGCGGGCAAGGACGCGCCGAAATACACGTCCGAGGACTTGCGCATCATTTCATCGCCGGTCGATTTCGTTGGGCTGAACGTCTACATGCCCGACCATTACGTTCTCGCCGCCGACAACGCGCGCGGCTACACGCTGGCGCCCTTCCCTGCTTCATTTCCGCACATGGACGCGCCCTGGCTCCGCTTCGGTCCGGAGACGATGTACTGGACGCCGCGCCATGTCGCCAAGCTCTGGAACGTGAAGTCGATCTACATCACCGAGAACGGAACCTCGGGGACCGACCAGCCTGCCGCCGACGGCACCGTGTACGATCTGGACCGCGTGATGTATCTGCGCAATTACCTGGCGCAGTTGCAGCGCGCGACGTCCGAGGGCGTGCCCGTCAACGGCTACTTTCTGTGGAGCCTGATGGACAATTTCGAATGGATCGACGGCTACGAAAAACGCTTCGGCCTCTACCGGGTCGATTTCGACACCCAGCGCCGCACGCCCAAGCTCAGCGCGTCGTTCTATCGCGAGACCATCGCACGCAACGCGGTGGTTTGATTTCGAAGACGCTAAGGATCCTTGCGCAATCCCTTGCCCAGCGCTTCATACATGATGGTCTTCAGCGCCAGTTGAATCCGCCCGCCTTGCGTCCGCGAAGCCACCATGAAGATCGCGAGCATGTCGTCGACGGGATCGACAAAGTAGAAAGCACCGCCGGCGCCGTCCCAGCGATATTCGCCGAGCGGCCACGTGGTCCCCGCCGGCGGCGACGTGCGCACCGCAAAGCCAAGACCAAATCCGCTGTTCGGGCTGGGAAAATAGAAGGGGTCGTGGAGGATTCCGGTCTCCGGACCGATCTGGTCCGACGTCATCAGCGCCACTGTCTCGGGCTTGAGATAACGCTTGCCATTCAAGTCACCCTTGTTCAGCAGCATCTGCAGGAAGCGGGCGTAGTCCCCGATCGTGGTGTTGAGGCCCGCGCCACCGGATTCAAAGTGCCGCGGCACTGTCGGATCCAGGATGCCGGCCAACGGACTATCAAAGCGGTCGGGAGGCAATGGCTTGGCAATGAGCGGCCACTTGGTCTTGTCGGCGACGAAGTAGTTGGTCTCGGACATGCCGAGCGGATCGAATAGCCGTTGCTTCTCGAACTGGAACAGCGTTTGCCCGGACACCACCTCGACGACGCGGCCGAGCACGTCGGTCGAATGGCCGTAGGCCCAGCGCGTTCCCGGATGATCGGCCAGCGGCAGCTTCGCGATCCGCTCGGCGAACTCGGCATTGTCGAAGTCGCCTGCGTACAAATCGGGATTGTTGTAGAGTTTTTGTACCATGCCTTCGTTGTAGAAGCCGTAGATGATGCCGGATGTATGCCGCAGCAGGTCCTTGATCGTGATCGGGCGCTTCGGAGGCACCAGCTTCAGCGGCGGCTGGCCGGCTTCATCGGACTGATCGACGCCGACTTTCGTATCGGCGAAGGCCGGAATATATTTCGAGACGGGATCGTCGATCGACAGCTTGCCGTCGTCGGACAGCATCATCACCGCCACCGAGGTGACGGCCTTGCTCATCGAATAGACCTGGAAGATCGTATCCGGCGTCATCGGCAGATGCGCCGCGGCGTCACGCTCGCCGAAACTTTGGAAATAGACCGGCTTGCCGTGCTGCTGGATCAAGAGGATACCGCCGGGAATCTTGCCGGTGGCGATCTCGTTGCGGATGTAGTCGCCCATGTGATCGAGCGATGCGGGCGAGAATGTCGGCGCGGGAGAAATTGACGATTCCGAGCTACTCTCGGTCGAGACCACGGCCGCAGCTGCGATCACGACGGCGACAAACGCCGGCAGCGTCGTACCCTGCCATCGGCGCGCCGCGCCGCCCCTAAGTTTCCATCGCCTCATGAATCCGCTTTTTCACCGAAGGCTGTCTTGATTGAAGAACATACCTTGCCCGAGGTCGATCATGAAAGGGACTGCCCGCCGAATTCGATCCAATTCGTCACTTGTGTGCGGGCCTGATCCGCGGACGCGACTTCGCCCGAATTTCGCAACAACCTTGTGCAGCTCGCAAAAAAACCGGCATTTTGCCGGGTTTTCTTGCTTATGCCGTTTTGTCAACGGCGGTGCCGGTGCCGGGTGGTGGCGAAGCCTGCACCTTCGGCGCGTCACCCGCGTCGCCGTCACCATCGTTCGGACGATCGACTTTGGGGGGAGCGGAAGCTTGCGTTGGAACCGTGCTACCGACGGTTCCAATTCCGGAAACGCTCATTGCCTTGTTACCTTTCTGTTCAGTCTGCTTCTGGCGGCACACTGTTAGCGCGCGAGGCAACAAGGGCTGGTTAAGTTCGGAGCCCGTAAATCCACGGGGGCCGGTGGGCAAGAAGTCCATCCGAAGCGATACCGGGCGTCGTTGCCCCGTGAAGGCTCAATTCGTGATCTTGTATCCGGTCGCCTTCACGATCGGGGCCCAGAACGCGGTGTTGGCGGCCAGTTCCTGGGTCAGCCCTTCCGGTGTCGAGCCGACCGGGATCAGCCCGATGGCCAGCAGCTTCTCCCTGGCCTCGGGCTTGGCCAGCGCGGCCGCGGCCGCCTCGCTCAGCTGTTTGGCGAAGGCCGGCGACGCGCCCGCCGGCAGCCACATCCCGTACCAGGCGTCGGCCACCAGATCGATGCCGCTCTCCTTCAGGGTCGGAGCTTCCGGGAGGAACGGCGAACGGATGGCGCTGGTCACCGCCAGAATTTTGACGCCGCCGGCGCGATGCTGCGGGATGGCGTCGGTCAGCGTCGAGATCGCGAACGGTAAATGGCCGCCGACCAGGTCGTTCATGATCGGTGCGCCGCCGCGATAGGCGACGCGCGTCAAGGGAACGCCGAGCACCTGCTCGAGCCTCGAACCCGTGAAATGCGGAATGGTGCCGTTGCTCGGCACGCCAAAGGTCGCCTTGTCCGGATTGGCCTTGAGCCAGGTCACGAATTGCGCGAAATCCTTGACGCCTTCCACCGCAGGGCCGACGACCACGCAGAACTCGAAGCGCACCAGTTGCGAAACCGGGACGAAATCTTTTGCGCTATCGAACGTCGGCTGGTTTTCAACCATCGGCAGCAGATACATCGTCGGACCTGTGGTCACGAGGATGGTGGTACCGTCCGGGTTGGCGCCCTTGGCGGCCTTGATCCCGATCAGCCCGTCGCCGCCGGTGCGGTTTTCGACGATGATGTTACGGTCGAGCGGCTGACTCATGTACTGCGCCAGCACCCGGCACAGCGCGTCGCCACCGCCGCCGGCCGCGAACGGAAAGATCATCTTCGTCAGTGGACCCGATTGGGCGAAGGCCCGACCCGTCATCGCAGCTAAAGTGCATGCCGCGCTTCCGGCCAGAAAATCCCGGCGTTTCATCCGTCGCTCTCCTCAAAATTGTTCCGCTTTATGCCCGCATCGACGGCAGCAATCCAGCGTCAAGCCAAGGTCGGGCCAAGGTTAGACCAAGGCGGTTTCGACGATCGTCATCAGCCCAATCGCAACCGTGACCACGCCGACCGCGCCCTGCAAGCCCTGATTGGCGAAGGTAAGCCAGCGCGCGGTAACCGCCAGCGGCACCGCGATCAAGCTCGACAGCGCCCCCATGCCGACCATCGAGCCGATCCCGAACAGCGCGACATAGCCAAGCCCGACCGCCGGACTGGAGGCCTGCGAAACCGTCAGAACCAGCAGCGCGGCGGAACCGGCCATGCCGTGCATCAGCCCGACCAGCAGCGTGCGCCAGCGAAAGCCGTGTTCGTGGATATGGGCTTGGGCATGGGCGGTGCGGGCATGCGGGGCGACGTCGCCGGCATGGCTGTGGGCATGGAAATGCACCGTGCCGTCGCCGTGGCCGTGTCGGTGAAAATGCACGCGGTCGCGCCACAGCCGCCACAAAACATGGGCGCCGAGGCCGACCAGCATGATGCCGACGGCGGTCTCGATCGGCCGGGCCATGCTCTCCGGGATGGCGCGGCCCAGCAGCAGCGCCGCGCCGGCAAAGGCGAACAGCGTCAGCGTATGGCCGAGCCCCCAGGTCAGCCCGTGCCTGACGATGTCACCGACCTGGCTGCGGCGCGCGGCGATGCTGGAGACGGCGGCGATATGATCGGCCTCGAGCGCATGCTGCATGCCGAGCAAAAAGCCTAACCCGAGAATTCCGAACATACGCCCCCTGATCGCTCACCCGGGGCATCAAATACCAGATCGAAGCCCGTGTCAGGTCAGAACTTGGTCAGGTCAGAACTTGGTCAGGTCAAGACTTTGGTCAGCTCACGACCTGCTGGTCGGAGGGGCCAAACACAAAATCGCGAAAACAACCCCATGCAAAGTAGAATGTCACACGAAAACAGGCTCGATATCGCGACCCAACCTGACTTCATCCTGCCACTAGCCGGGTGCGGCCAGCGAAAACATGCCCTCGAACGGCGCCGGTACGCGCAATCGCTCGGTGCCGCCATCCGCCTTCCGAACGCGTTCGAGCAACGGAGCGGGTACATCCAACGGACCCTGCTCCGGAAATGGCGGCGCCGGATAATACTCGATGCCGAGTTGCAGCGCCTTGGCGACCTGATCGCCAGCGATCAACGACGCCAGAAACAAACCAGCATCGAGGCTCGCCGAAACGCCGGCCCCGGTGACGTATTTGCCGTCCCTGGAATAGCGCTCGCCGGTAAACTGCGCGCCAAAGCCGGCCAGGCGTTCCTGGTAGAACCAGTTCGTGGTCACGCTGCGGCCTTTCAGCAATCCGGCGGCGCCGAGCAGTCCGACCCCGTTGCAGATCCCGACGGTCCATGTCGACGACCGGTCCAGCAGGCGTATCTGGTCGAGCACGCGCTCGTCCTTTTCCAGCGCGAACGCGCCGGGACCGCCGGGTACGTACAGGATGTCGGTGGTCGTGACCTCGGAAAATCCGCGATAGGCGACGAGGCCGACTTTTCGTGTGTCAGCGGCGACGATGCCGCGCTCGCTTGCAAAAAATTCCGTCTCCATGCCCGGCAGCCGCGCCAGTATTTCGTAACCGCCGATGGCATCGAGGGTGGTCAGTCCGTCAAAAATCAGGATCGAAAGCCGCATGGAAGAACTCCGGGTCGGTGAGGAGAAGGTCGGATCGTTCCGCAGCAAGCTAGCGTTCGCCGGCCTTGTCAGAAATGACAAAGAACTGCTATTTTCTGCCAATGTCGAAACCGCGCCTGATTGCCCTTCTGGCCTATGACGGCTTCCAGCTTCTGGATGTCACCGGACCCGCGACGGTGTTTGCCGCGGCCAATGGCGCGCTCAAGCACAGGGCTTATGATGTCGCGGTGCTGTCGCCCGCCGGCGGCGAAACGATCAGCGATAGCGGCGTGGCGCTGTCGACACGCGGGCTCGCACGGGCGGCGCCCGGCCGGATCGACACCCTTTTGATCGCCGGCGCCGAAGAAACGGCGCTGCGGCGGGCAACTGCCGATCAGGCGATCCGCCGCTGGGTTCCGCGCTGCGTCGCCAAGGCGCGGCGTTTCGGTTCGGTGTGCTCCGGCACCTTCGTGCTGGCTGGACTGGGACTGCTCGACGGACGCCGTGTGGCGACGCATTGGGAGGCCTGCGCCGCGCTGGCGTCCCGCTACCCCACCCTCACCGTCGATCCGGCCGCGCTCTATGTCGCCGATGGCCCGGTATGGACTTCGGCCGGCGTCACCACCGGCATCGACATGGCGCTCGCGATGGTCGAACAGGACGTCGGCGCCGAGATCGCCAATTCGGTTGCGCGCCGGCTGGTGCTGTACGCACGACGTCCCGGCTATCAGTCGCAGTTCAGCCCGCTGCTGAGCACGCAAATTCAGGCGGACAGTCCTTTCGCTGAGTTGATCGACTGGATGCAGGAAAACCTGACGCGGGCATTGGGCGTGCCGGAACTGGCAGCGCGGGTCGGACTGACCGAGCGGACGTTTTACCGCCGCTTCCTCGCCGCGATCGGCAAATCGCCGGCCGACTTCGTCGAAACCCTGCGGCTGCAATCGGCGCGCACGTTGATCAACGAAGGCCTCGCGCTCAAGAGCATCGCCGCCAAGGTCGGGCTTTCGCCGATGCGTCTCAATCACGCGTTCGAACGGCAATTCGGCGTGGCGCCCAGGCTGTTCCGCGACATGCACGGGACCGCGGGCCGCTCGATAGAGGCATGAACCCTCGTTGCAACGGTAGTCGACGTCGCGCGTCAGCATGAAATTCCCAAAGCCCAGCAAAGTGCAGAAGGCCGAACTTCACGTCGGTTTGATCAACGCACAACCCCTCGAGGCGGAACATCCACCGACCTCCCCGGTTGATGCGCTCCACCACCTCTGGGAGAATCCTCATGACAAAATTCGGTATTTTCGGCGCCGCCGCACTGGTCGCGTCCGCGCTGGCAAGCCCCGCGATGGCTCAGGAGGTCATCTATAACCCCGGCAAATGCGCGCAGTATTACCCCAACGCCAATTGCCAGAATTTGGGTCCAGGCAATCCCTACTCCAATCGTTATCAGCGGCAGGTCTACAGGGATCCGTCCTACCGCGATCAGGCCTATCGGCACGACGGCCGCTGGCACGACAGCTACAACCGCTATGACGGCGGGTTCGGACCGGCCGACGTCGCCGCCGGCGTGGTCGGTGGTGCGGTAGGCACCGCGGCCGCCATCGCCGCCGCCCCGATCGGTGGCGAGACCTATGCCCGCCGCAACGGCTTTGTCTGCGTGCCCGGCACCTGGACCCGCGGCGAGGACGGCCGGATGCACATCTGCCAGTGAGTTACCCGCGGCAAGACGCAGAAAAGGCGGCCAAATGGCCGCCTTTTTCATGCCCGCCGGCAAATGGAGCGGCCCGTCGTGGTCCTCAAAAGTAGCAAAGCGTTGCCAACACGTACCCTTGGGCGCAATCTCGTGACACGCGCATCAGACGCGAACGGGAGCGAAACCATGAAGGCAGCGGGACTCGAAGGTCACCTTCACGACAAGGACGGCGAGATCGGCAAGAAGTACGGCAACACGCTGCTCGGCACACTGCGCAAAATCTATGGACGGGGTTTTGCCGCCGGTTACCCCGACACCACCCCGCTGAGCGAGATCTTGCCGCAGTTGAACGAGACATCGCTCGGCCAGTTGCGCCGCGACCACGACACCGGGCATCTCGGCCACAAGATCAGCAAGGCCTCGAAGTAGAGCGCGAAGCGGAAAGCGGCCTTGAGCCGCTTTTCCGTGCGCCCGGGACGGCGAAAGCAGGCGCCTGGGTTCTGGCCCTTTGCCGGCAAGTCTGGTATTCGACCCGCCGAAGCTCGGATCGGCGCAGCCCGGCATTTTGGTACCTGCCGATCCCCCTTCATTCGCCGGTTTAGCTCAGCGGTAGAGCAGCGGTTTTGTAAACCGAAGGTCGGGAGTTCAATCCTCTCAACCGGCACCAGCGTTTGCAGTCGTTTCTTTGAGAAGTGTAGCCCCAATTTTCTGTCCTTTTGGAACCAAGAGGCCGCAGGGGCTACTCTGGGCTACATTCAAGTAACAGGGTCCTCAGCATCGATGTAGCCCCCACGAAAACGATCGATTGCCCGATCGCATCCAGAGTAATCGTGCCTAAAATCCCTCTGCTGAGACCTCGACGATCTCACTGAGAACCCCGGGCCGAGTCTTAAACGAATTCTGAATCTTCCGGCAAATTATTCGTGGGACTCCACGCGTAGAATCGCCGGATGCTTCTCACCATGAGAACGCTTGCAAACTCGAATCACCCCGAAACCCTGGTCGCAGTGACAAGTTGAGGGACCAGGGGCGGACCCTCACGTGGCGGAGCCGACCGCGTCGCGGACTTGTCGCATGGATTTGCGGACCGCATCGAGGAAAGCGTGACTGGCATTCTCCATGAGATGCCACCGATCAGCTACCTGTGTTGCATGCGGGAGTGCCTTGGTCGCGGCAAGGGCGTATCCGCCACCGCGGTCGCGCGCGACCACAGCAATTTGCGGCTGCTCGGCCAGCCAGGCCTGCGCAGTAGCTGGCTCTCTGTCGGGTAGGAGCGTGATCGGTCGTCGTCGCTCAAGGTCACAGATGATTGTTCCGTAGCGCTGATTGCGCCGCCATGCCCAATCGTCGATGCCGATAACGTTCGGCGCGGCAAAGGGCGGACATCCAATCCGGCGGCGTCAAGCGGGAAACAACGACGGCCAGTGCGAGAAAATGCAACAGCCGCAGGGGCGAAAGGTGGCTTTTATCAATCGGATAAGTCAATGCTGACAGCCAATCGGGCATCATCAACTGAAGCGCCTCAATTTGCCAACTCAACGCGACGGCAAGACTGAACATGAGATAGAGCATCGCCAGCACCAGCGCGACGCGAGACCGGACGATTGCACTCAGCCGTCCAGCCCCCTCATACGCATACCACGCGCCGAACACGAACAGGACCTGCCACGCCAACGGATTGAAGTACAGCTCGCCACTCGGCCACGCCGGTACACGCCACTGAACAACTGCACTATCAGATAGAGCAGAAGCGAGGCTGCAAGCGTGACCGCCGCGCCGCGATTCAAAGACCAAAGAAGGCCTGGAAAGGCCAGATGCAGGAGCACAAAGGTAGGCAATATGTCGGTATTGACGGGTGCATACTGCATGCCGGCGGCGTGGACGACAGCCGCACCGGGACTCTTGAAGAATACCCCGTGTTGGTTTCATCGAGATAGCGGTCACCACCGCCAACCAGCCAGACTAGAGCGAAATAGGCGATCAGCAATAGCAGGAACGCGGCGTAGATTTCCCAGCCCCGCCGCAACGCGCGAACTATCGTCGTAGGCCACCCCTGCTCGCGTAACGCGCCGCCATAGGCGAGCATGCAAGTGTAGCCCGAAACAAACACAAACACTTCGGAGGCATCGCTAAAGCCATAGTGGCGGAGCGTTAGCCAATCGAGTGAACTGTTGGGGATATGATCGATAAAGTCGAAAATCGAGACGCTCCGAAAATCTCGCGAAAGTTGGTTCTTAGACATTCTTGCCATTGCGGCGGGACTATCTCGCCGTATTCACCTCAACCATTAGTCTTCAAAAAGTGGCGGGGCCGGACGCTCTCGGGGCTCAACACGCTCGACCGACTGGTTTTCCCCCACCGGGGCTTGACGCTCGATATCAACCTCTTCGCTTTCGATCAGCCCTGACGCTTCATCGGTCTGCTCCGACGGCGGGGTACGCCTCTTCGTCGGCGGCGAGGTAATCTCTAACGGACTGGCTGGATCAGAATATCGCATGTCTGTCCTCGCAACTCGTTGCCTCAATGGGACATCAGGCAGCAGATCGGACTCGACGTCAGCAGATCTCGGGTCATTCCACCAAATACCCATTCATTGAGACGGCTGTGACCGTAAGCGCCGGTCACCATCAGATCGGCCCCTTTTTCCTCCGCAAGTCCGATGATCTGGTCCGCACCCGACCCATGTGCCTGCATTTCGACCCGGCACTCGGCCTTTATCCTGTGCTGCGCAAGGTAACGAACCACGTCAGCAACAGCATCGCGCGCCGCGTCCATTTCCTCCTTCTTGCGGATCTCCATGACTGTTACACGTTTCGCCTCGTGGAGGAACGGCAGCGCGTCCTGAATTGCCCGCCGCGCTTCTCTCGTATCTTTCCAGCCCACCACAACGTGATCAACGGCAAGGGATTTCACCGCTGCAGGCACCACCAGGAACGGGCGCCCCGCTCCAAGAATGGCCGCGCCTGCATCGACGGTGCGATAAATATCATCCGACTTACCCTTTTCAACAATGATAAGGTCGGCACTTCGCGCTTCGCTGATCAACGTCTGGGTCGGAAATTCAATGGCGGATCGCCACTCGATCTGCCGGCCAATTCCGGCGGCGGCTTGAAACTTCTTTCCAGCCTCCGCAAGTTTGGCTTTCATCTTCGCAATGTCGAATTCCGTCGCATTGTCGACGATCACAACCCCTTCGGCGACGAACGGCGGCATGACTGCCAGAGCCGATAATCCAACCAACCTTGCCGAGAACATGTCCGCCACGCCTGCCGCTACACCAACAAGCTGCTTTGAGACGTGATCGACGTTGACGTAAGCCAACAGGGTTGCATAGGACATATCACTTCCTCATCCTTGACGATGACACGTCCATTTCGTCCACGTCTTGAGCCAACGCTCTTGACTCAAATCAAAATCTCTTACGATTCAGGTCATTTGTTGGGACCAGTCCAATGACCCACGTGAAACTCGCGGTGATTGCGCTAGTGGCGCGAATTGGAGCCGCCGGCTTTGGATTCGCATCCCTCATGAACACTGGCGATGGATACATCCAGACTGCACACGTCATCAAAGCGAAAGCCCCTCTTCGTGCCACAATACTCGCGCTTGCGTTGCCGATCGCCGAGTAGTCGATGCCAGCTTCCGGGCAGGCAGGCCACCGCAGATTTTGCCATGGAGGTATTATTAAAGGCGGGCTACCAAGCAGACCAGCGGTGTCGGGCGTACCGCCGCGAGCCATTCCATCATTGCCGTGCCCGCGTACCAGTTGTGGAAAGACTGCAAAGCAACATGGTGCCGCCAATGGCGGCAATGGTGGCTCTGCGGCACCAGACAAAAGTTGAATCGGCCTACTCCAGCCGCCGTTTTCGAGAGCACGCTGCCTAGGCTCCGCAGGTACTTTCAAGTGCTGACCGAACCTACTGCGTCGACGTCCCTTTATCCTGGATGGATTTGAGATAGTTTATAGCTGGACTGGCATCAGTCCGGCTAACTTTGAAGGTCGGCATGGCTTATCGCCGACGACGGAGCTACGCCTTGATCAAAGCCGGCCTAGGATGGTTTCCTGGGCGCCCTGCCCCGAGGTATTGACGTTGTGCCGCGCAAGACTCGCAACGCGTCCCTGACCTCATCATCTTCAAGAGCATTCTGAAAGCGACGTTCATCGGATAAGGATCGCTTTCCGTCAGATACAAGGGTTGCATCGGACCTGCTTGCGAGCTTCGACCCGCCAGCCACGTTCGTATTGGTGACCACTTTTTCCGGATCCGTCATGCATTTTCTCCGATAGTCCGCGACCAGGATATTGCGCTCAAAGCCTACCACTGCGAGGAATGCGAATATTGATCCAGGACAATATCCGTCACGCCGGACGAAGCCGGCAAGCATATCAAACGACCTCACAGAATCGGACATACAGAGCACCCCAGCTTTGCAACGTCGTCGTTCAAGAGATCGCTCAAGATCGTGCCGACGGCCTATAGGGAGCCCCCACGTAAATCCATTGAAAGGTTGACCTGCCTCAAGACCGGGCAGGCCCAACATGATCTGTTGTTTCCATGTCCGGATATATCAGATCTTTCCTCGAAATTGGATTGAACGACGTCGGGCTGGTCGGCGGCAAGACCGCTTCGCTCGGCGAATTGTATTCGGCTCTCGCGTCCCAGGGGATCGCCGTTCCCAATGGCTTCGCGATCACGGCAAACGCCTATCGCGAAGCGCTATCGCGGCACGGTGTCGCGGACGAACTTCACCGGCTTCTCGACGGGATCGACAAGAGCAAGATCCGACAGCTCGCGAGCAAGGCCGCCAAGGCCCGCGAGATCATATACAAGGCAATGGACGCGCCGCTTCTCCGCGAACAGATTGTGGAAGCCTATCGGCAGCTTGAACGCGACGCCGGGATCGGGGTCGCGGTCGCCGTAAGAAGCTCTGCGACGGCGGAGGATCTGCCGACGGCGAGTTTCGCCGGCCAGCACGAAAGCTTTCTCAACGTGCGCGGGCCCAAGGATTTGTTCGAAGCTTGTCGGCGCTGCTTCGCTTCCATCTTCACCGATCGCGCGATCTCCTATCGCATTGACAACGGCTTCGATCATTTCAAAGTCGCGCTCTCTGTCGCCGTGATGAAAATGGTCCGCTCGGATCTGGCGGCAAGTGGCGTCGTCTTCACGCTCGATACTGAATCCGGCTTTCGTGACGTGGTCTTTGTCACGGGGTGTTACGGTCTCGGAGAGACCATCGTGCAGGGCCAAGTCGATCCAGACGAATTTTACGTCCACAAGCCAACGCTGAGCCAGGGCTTTCGCCGAGTGCTGCGGCGCCGGCTCGGAGCGAAGCAGATACGCATGATTTACGGCAAGCGTGGGGGCAACCATGCGACGCTCACCCGCAATGTACCTGACGCCGAGCGGCAAAAATTCTGCATTTCCGACCCGGAGGTGCTCAGCCTTGCCGAAATCGCCGTACGGATCGAAGCGCACTATTCGAAACATGCGGGCGTTTCGATGCCTATGGACATTGAATGGGCCAAAGATGGCGTCGACGGTAAGCTTTACATCATTCAGGCCCGACCCGAGACCGTTGCCTCGCAGCGTTCGGCGGACTTCTACGAGACCTACAACCTCAAGGGACACGGCTCGGTCATCGTCAACGGTCGCGCGGTCGGAGAGAAGATCGCTTCAGGGCGTACGCGCCGTATTGTGACCGCGCGCGACCTTGCGTCCTTCAAACCAGGTGAGATCCTGGTGGCGCCGGCCACCAGCCCGGATTGGGAGCCGGTCATGAAGATCGCGGCCGGCATCATCACCGATAGGGGCGGCCGCACCTGCCATGCAGCCATCGTGGCGCGAGAGCTGGGCATCCCCGCCGTGGTGGGCGCCACACACGCGACCGAAAAGATCAAGACCGGGACCAATGTTACAATCTGCTGCGCCGAGGGCGATATCGGAAGCGTCTATCAGGGGGCGGTTGCTTTCGACGTTACCAAGACACCAGTGAGCGAACTCCGGCAGCCGCGCACGGCCATCATGGTCAATGTCGGAACCCCGGAAATGGCGTTCCGGACAGCGATGCAGCCGCAGGCCGGAGTCGGTCTTGCCCGCATGGAGTTCATCATCAGTGAACATATCGGCATTCACCCGATGGCGCTCCTCAAGCCGGACAAAATCAAGTCAACCAAGGCGCGGGCCGCAATCGCGCGCCTGGTGAAGGGCTTCAAGAGCCCGGCTGATTTCTTTGTTCAAAGACTGGCGGAAGGTGTCGGCACCATCGCCGCGGCATTCTATCCGAAGCCGGTGATTGTGCGGCTTTCCGATTTCAAGACCAACGAGTATGCGAGCCTGCTTGGCGGCGAAGGCTTCGAACCCAAGGAAGAGAATCCGATGCTAGGATTCCGGGGTGCCTCTCGCTACAGCCACCCCGCTTACGCCGAGGGATTTGCACTGGAGTGCGCGGCACTCCGCCTGGTGCGCAAGGAGATGGGTCTCTCTAATCTGCGCATCATGGTGCCGTTCTGCCGGACTGTCGAGGAAGGCCGCCGCGTGATCGCAACGATGGCGGCCAATGGGCTGAAGCGCGGCGAAGGCGGGCTTGAGGTCTACGTCATGTGCGAAATTCCGAACAATGTCATTCAGATTGACGCGTTCTCCGAGCTGTTCGATGGTTTTTCGATCGGCTCGAATGACCTCACGCAACTCACGCTGGGGGTCGACCGGGATTCCGATATCGTTGCCTTCGATTTCGACGAGCGCGATCCGGGAATGCTCGAGATGTTCCGACAAGCCGTGGTTGGCGCCAAGCGTAACAATCGCCACGTCGGCATCTGTGGCGAGGCGCCTGCGAATTACCCGGAGATTGCGCGCTATTTGACCGGGCTCGGCATCGATTCGATCAGCGTTAACCCGTCGAGCGTGTTTCGCACCATGGCCGTGGTACTCGACGCCGAGACCAATCCGGCCAAATCTGATGCCAGACGACTTGGTTCTGTTGCAACGATCAGATGACGGTTGAGGCGGCCGTCGCGTGAATGTGCTCCGCTGCGGCGTTGATCCTGGTCATCGTCGTCGTCAATTCGTCATAAACTTTGTCTTCGATTGTCACTGTGCCGAAATTGGAGTCTTCGCCGTCAAAACGCCCCTCAGCCGGTTGATCGGCATGCTCGAACCAGTGATAGCCGACCACGTTCGGCTTGCTGAGGGCCGTCGTGACGTATCGCTCGAAAGCTTGGGCGCGCTCGGTCTGGGTGGCTACCCGCGGTCCGGCACCTCGGATATTTGGTAAACCCGCATCGTCGCTTCGGAAGGAGAATTCGGAAATCAGGCATGGTTTCTTGCTTGCGGCATAAGCGTCGATGACCGGACCAGGGTCGAAGTCATAGCAATTGAACGAGACTACGTCGAGGTAGCGGCCGGCCGCGGCAATCACGCTCGATTGCGGCTGATAGCCGAACCGGGAGCCGATCACGAGATGATTGGGGTCGGCAGTCTTGATCGCCAAAACGCACAATTCGAAATACTTGTCGGCAACAACGGCAACAAACGCATCGCAATCCGCGGAAAATGCCTCGCGAGCGGGATCGTTGAAGTTGGCCTTGGTCTCAAGCGCATCGTTCAAGCCGCCGGGGCGCATTCTGAAAAAGGGCGCCGCGATATGTTCGATCCTGCCGAGCTCCTCCCATGATCGCGCCGATGTGCGCCATACTGCGTTGAATTGAGAGAAATCCCGATAATGCGCCTGCAACCTCGTGATGGCAGCAACCCGGCCCGGCCGATGAGACGGCAAGTTCAGGAATAAAGTCAGTAGTTCGTCAGCCCCGCGCCAATCGGGCGACCAGTACAGTTCGTTGTCGATAAAAGTACCGAGCAAGCCAGGCTCGTTGCGCCGACGCGTGCAATGCTTGTTGGCGCTTTCGCAGATATGCGCTGAGAATCCGGGATCGAAGACGTCCGGAAAGATCTGATCGCGTCGATGCAGCCGAAAAGACGCGCCGAGCTCCGTGGTCGGTGCGATCGCCAACAATTGCGAGCCCGCGTCGGCGACGAGTTCGTCTGACCAGCAGCCGAGTGTGTTGAATTTCCAGCTTGCCAACCGGTCAGACGCAGCGGCGCGCCAGATGTGCGGGCTGCCGTACTTGGCCCGGCAAGCTTCGGCGTAGGGCACGCGGTCGGTATGGCCGACGCGGTCCTGATCGAAGCGGACCGTATTTACACCCTTGGAGAGAAAGCGACCGCCATCGGGATCGACGAGCCAGAATACGCCATTTCGCTCGGCAACGCGGAAAAAGCCGCTCCCGCGTAGACCCTCATCAACGATTCCACCCCATCTTGTTCTTTGCAACTGCAGCCCCCACGACAGAACATCAGATTACAATTCATCGCACGGTCCTGCCAAGGCTTCTTGACCTATCTCAATACCGCCTGCGGCTGGTTTGACTACCAATGCTGCAACGAGAAAAACGCGCCCGAAATCCACGCGGATGGATGCGCCAAGCAACGCGTCCGACCCCGGGCGTGAGCGGAACAGGTCGTTTCATGCCGACATCGGAACTGCCGATCACCGCCAGCCTGCGTCCTGATTTCATCTGGGGCGTTTCCACCTCAAGCTTTCAGATCGAAGGGGCAACGAAGGAAGACGGCCGCGGAGCGAGCGTCTGGGACGTCTATTGCCAAAACGGCGATATCAAGAATCACGATACCGGCGAAGTCGCGTGCGACCATTATCATCGCTACCGCGAGGACGTTGGCCTGATGAAGGCGCTGGGCGTGCAGGCGTACCGTTTCTCCGTTGCCTGGCCGCGCATATTGCCGCAGGGACGCGGATTAGCCAACGAAGCGGGCCTTTCATTTTATGACCGTCTGATCGACGAACTGCTGGCCGCCGGCATCGAGCCGTGGCTTTGCCTGTATCATTGGGACTTGCCGCAGGCCCTGGAGGAGCATGGCGGATGGTTGAACCGAGAGGCAGCCGTTTGGTTCGCTGACTATACGACCCTGGTCGCCGCGCGCTTCGGTGATCGGGTCAAGCGCTTCGCGACACTGAACGAGCCATCGATCTTCAGCCTGTTCAGCCGTTCGCTCGGCAGGCGGGACCGCACGAGCGAAGAAATGCTTCACCGCATGATCCACAATGTCAATCTCGCGCATGGCGCTGCGGTGGACGTACTCCGCGCGACAGTTGAGAACGCTTCGATCGGGTGCATCCATAATCTACAGCCATGCCGGCCTTCGAGCGGAAGCGAGGCCGATGCAGCGGCGGCGGGCCAACTGAACGTTTATTGGAACCACGCCTTCCCCGATCCGCAATGCCGCGGCGAGTATCCGCCCTCCATGAGATCCGCGATCGACCCGCATATACAGCCCGGTGATCTGGCGCGTATTTGCCGTCCGCTCGACTGGTTTGGACTGAACCACTACAGCCCGGTCTATGTGAAATCACGTCCGGATTCGATGCTGGGTTACGACTTCGGCGAGAAGCCGGCCAACGTGCCACTGACGCCAATCGGATGGCCGATCGATCCCGAGGCCTTTAGAGAGACGCTACAGACCATCCACGTACGTTATGGTTTGCCGATTTACGTCCTCGAAAACGGATTCGGCAACTCCGACCAACCTGACCAGACTGGTGCCGTGATCGATTCGGGCCGAATAGACTTTCTGCGGGCCTATATCATCGCGATGAATGCCGCCGCTGCCAGCGGAGCCGATATCCGGGGTTATTTCATTTGGTCGCTGCTCGACAATTTCGAATGGAACTCCGGGTACAGTGTCAGGTTCGGCCTGACTTATGTCGATTATGTATCGCTTCGGAGAACTCCGAAATCGTCGTTCCGCTGGTATGCAGAACTGATCGGGGCGGCGCATCCATGATGAAACCGATCTGCCCAGGGAGAACCAGCCGAATAGTGCTGCTCGCAGACATCGGCGGAACCAACGCGCGCTTTGCGCTCCTGGCTGACGGAAAGGTTGGTGCGATGGCACATATGGCCGTCAGCGACTACGGTAACTTTCCGGAGGCACTTGCTGTCTATCTCGGCGGTTTGTCAAACGCCGCTGCAATTCACGGTGCAATCCTTGCTGCTTCCGGTGTAGTCCAGAATGGCCGCTGCGCTCTCACGAACAATTCCTGGGTGATCGATGCAGAGGAGTTGCGCAGAACTTGCGGATTCTCGACCGTACGTCTCATCAATGACTTCGAGGCGGTGGCGTGGGCCCTGCCCAATCTTCCTCCCAGCAGCCTGCTGCAGCTAGGTGGACGGCAACGGGTAGCGGGAGCGCCCCTGGCTGCGCTTGGCCCCGGTACCGGCTTAGGAATGGCGTTCAGTATCCCGCACGCCACCGGTCAGATCGTACTTTCCAGCGAGGGCGGTCATTGCACCGTGGCGGGAGGCTCATTACGCGAAGATGCCGTCATCGAACATATGCGAGGACGCTTTGGACATGTCTCTTCCGAACGCGTTCTGTCAGGCGCCGGGCTGGAAACTCTCTATGATACTCTCGCGTCCCTGGACGGCGTGGCGCCGCCAAAACGTCGTGCGGCCGAAATCACCCGGGCCGGGATCGAGGGAACATGTCCGATCAGCCGCGCTGCGATCGACATGTTTTGTGCGATTCTTGGGTCCGTTGCGGGCAATCTGGCGCTTGCGCTAGCCCGTCCTATTCGTGAGGGTACGGTTTTTTGACCCGATTGATGCGTCCGCACCTCTGCTCCGACAAGGCGCACAGGATTGCCTTCGGCTTTTCACCGCCTGACGACCCGTACTTTGCAACGCGCTTGAGGGATGGG
>JBBRSX010000013.1:0-67609 GCA_038244925.1 Hyphomicrobiales bacterium
GACGCCAGCACCGGGGCGTCGGACCCTCACGATTTCGCCGTACGCTGCAGGTGCACTCGTCTCATGCACCGCCGCGTCCACCGCGACCTGCCCCACGTCTGCGACGATGGCCAACGCCCCTCTTGGTGGGACAGGATGGCGTGAGTCATAAAGATGATTTGCCCGACGAGGCTGGGCAAGAACTCGGTTTTTTTCGAATTTGGTGAACGATTCTGTTTATGACAGATCGGGTATTCAAGACCGGCGAGAGCCGAGACCAAGCCAGCCTGCTGCCGGCTCGGATTGAGGACTATGTCGGGCCGGACAATCCGGTACGGGCGATCGATAGCTTTGTTTGCGCGCTCGATCTTGCCAAGCTCGGCTTCCGACATGCTGACCGGGGCGCGGAAGAATTGGGACAGCCACCGTACGATCCGGCCGATCTATTGAGGCTTTACCTTTATGGCTACATCAATCAGGTCAGATCGTCGCGCCGGCTGGAACGGGAAGCGTGCCGTAACCTTGAGCTGATCTGGCTGTTGAAGAACCTGAAGCCGGGCTATCGGACGATCGCCAACTTCCGCAAGGAGAACTGGGCGGCGCTGAAGGCGGTGAACCGCGGCTTCGTACTGCTGGCGCGCGAGCTTGGCCTGGTCGGCGGCAGTGTTGTTGCAATCGACGGCTCCTTCTTCCATGGCGACGCCAGCAAGGCGAGCATCTTCACGCGCAAGAGACTTGCCGAGCAGATCGCAAGGCTCGACCTGGAGATCGATGCCTATGGCAAGTCGCTTGAAGACAATGATGCGGCGGAAGCCAAGCGGCCAGGGAGGGATCATCCCGACGGTCCAGGCGCTGGCGGCCCGGATGGCGGCGATATCGGCGCGAAGGTAGCTGAACTGATGGCCCGGCGCTCCCGCGCGGCAGCCGATCTCGATCGGCTGGATGAGAGCCGCGAGACGCAGCTGTCGCTGACCGATCCGGACGCCCGGCTTCTGGTCAAAAGCGGTCAGGGTGTTGCGGGTTACAACGTGCAGATGGTGGTTGACGACAAGCACAAGCTCATTGTCGCAAGTGAAGTGGTGAACGACAGCAGCGATGTCGGCCAGCTTCATGCGATGGCAAAGGCGGCAAAACAGGCCCTCGGAGCCAAGGTGCTGCAGGTGCTGGCCGATGAAGGCTATTACAGCAGTCTCCAACTGAAGGCGTGCGAGGATGACGACATCACCGCCTATGTGCCGGTCTCGGAAGGCAACGGGCGGCTCGACAAGGAAGGTCGCCTTGGCCGCAAGAACTTCAGCTATGACAACACAGCCGATACCTACACATGTCCTGCAGGCCAACGGCTGCATCGGATGGAGGGAAGCTGGGAGAACGCCAGCGGCCGCATCGAGATGCGTTATGCAAGCCGTACCGCGATCTGCGCGGCGTGCCCGTTAAGGCAACGCTGCCTCAGCCCGAAGGCATCTCGACGTACCATTGCACGCTGGGAGCACGAGGATGTTCTCGAACGGCATCGCTCACGAATGAAAGGCGCAGGCAACCTGATGCGCCGTCGTTCCGGGATCGTCGAACATCCCTTCGGCACCATCAAATGCCGTGCAGGCTATCGCCACTTCCTGGTCCGGGGCTTCAACAAGGTTCGTGGAGAATGGAGCCTGATGGCGCTCTGCTACAACTTCACCCGCGTGCTCAACATCCTCGGCTTCGAGGGCTTCGTCGCCCGCGTGGCCGAAGCCCTCGCTCTATCTCCACACGCTCGCGCAACCGCCCTAAACTACCTCCAGCGCCTTCTGGAGCCGTTTTGCCTGCCCATCACCGGTCATACCGTGCGTCGTCAAATCCAACCCGCTTGGATCGACTAAGGCCGACTACTTGCCCTGTCTCTACGCGACAACCGGAATATTTTTGCGCGAAGGGCTGGACAGGTTTTTGGCATGTTAACTGATTTGCCCGTCGTGCCATCTTGTCGCATGCAAAACGCCACTTCGTCATTGCGACGATTGTCCGGCAAGAAGAGAAACCGGCGACGCGGTCAATGCGAGGGATCAGCGTCCGCCGACTTCGCGAATGGGCCTCGTGCCGTCCCAGCCGGTCGCAGCCTGCCTTATCCGCTCGAAGAACGCCCCCTTGGCTCCGCTGATATCGGAGATTTCGATCACGGTGCCGGGATGGGATTGCGTATCGAAATAGGCGAAGCGTCCCTGCTCGCCGCCGATCTGGCCTTCGTGGCCCACCTTGTAACCCAGCGATAGCGCACGATCGTACAGCGCCTGGTAATCCCTAGACCAATACGACATGTGCTGCAGCCCTTCACGGCCGGAGTCGAGAAACTCCTTGTACATCGAGGGCGCATCGTTGCGTTGCTGGATCAGTTCGATCTGCAGGTCGCCGGAATTGGCGAGCGCAATGCTCATCTCGACGCTGGAGTCCTTTCCGCGATGGCGGAAGTAGTCGGTCTTGACCCGATCCATGTAATACCAGGGCCCGACGCCCATCACGTTGATCCAGTGATCCATGGCGGCGCGGATGTCGCGGACCACATAGCCGTTCTGGGCGACCGCACCGAAAACACGACTCATATTGCCTCCTTTGTTGGCGGCATTCGCCTGCAGCGGCGCGCCACGTTCGGTCCCGATGTTATTTTGCCGCTGGCCGAGTTCGAGGCGGACTGCCGCCACGGGCGTCAGCTACAGCAGCGTTCGGTGCGAGGCTACAGCGTTTCTGGAAACGTTTTCAATATCTTGGAGATATTTAAACTTAAGTTTTTGATATAATGAACTTTATGTGTCTAAATCGATATTAGAATTGACCCACGGAAGCGCGATGGCAAGAACCCAGCCGACGGCACGACCGACGATCCGCGATGTCGCCGCCCAGGCCGGCGTATCGGTCAGCAGCGTCAGCCGGGTGTTGAACGGCGGCCCGCACACCAGCCCGGAGCTGCATGGCAAAATCATGCGCGTGGTCAATCGGCTGGGGTTCGAGCCGCATCCGGCAGCGCAGGCGTTGCGCTCGCGTGCGAGCAACACCATCGGCTGCATGGTGTCAGATCTTTCGAATCCGCTCTACAGCGAGATGGTCAATGCGGCCGAGGAGGAGTTGCAGCGCGCCGGCTACGTGCTGATGCTCGGCGCGACGCGGCACACCGAGGCCCGCGAGACGGCATTCATATCCGCGGTTCGCAGACGGCGGATGGATGGGTTGCTGCTGTTTGCCGGCGACAACACCCACAAGGATTTCACCGCCGCGCTCGGAACGCTCGACCTGCCCTGTGTCGGAATCGATCGCGAGGTGCCGGGAGCCCCCTCGGTGCGCGCGGATCATCGCGGCGGCGGTCTCGAGGTGACGCGCTATCTGATCGGCCTTGGCCATCGCCGCATCGCGCTGCTGACTGGCCCTGCGACCTTGCTGCCCAGTACGGAGCGGCTGGCCGGTTACCGGCAGGCGCATCACGGAGCGGGACTTGAAGTCGATCTCGACCTTGTCCGGCCGCAGGCGCATGGATCGAGCATCGCCTTCAGCGACGTCTGCCAGTTGCTGCAAAACCCTGCCCCGCCGACCGCGATCATCACCCTGGGAACGCACATGCTTGCCAGCGTGATGGACGCGCTTGCCAGCAACGGCGTTCGTTATCCCGACGACATCTCGCTGGTCTGCATCGGCGACACCGACCTCGCCCGGCACGCGACGCCGGCGATCAGCTCGCTGACATGGGATTTGAGCGAGATCGGCCGGATCGCGGCAAAGATCCTGCTGGACCGCATGCGCGATGGCGATGAAGTCCAGGATACTGCGCGAGATGCACGGCCGATCTATCTGCCAACCCGGTTCATCCTCCGGCACTCCTGCGCAGGACCGCGAGGCCGTCCGAAGTGAGTCAATAATATCCAACGAACAAGACTTGCCCAACAAAAGACTTGCCTAACAAAAGACCTGCCTAACACAAGACTTGCCTAACAAAAGAAAACACGGGAAATCCCAGGGAGCGAGAATGAAATTACGCACGATGATGCTGTCGCTGCTGACACTGCTGTTGGTGACGATACCGGCGCGCACCGAGGATGCGGCGGACTATCCCTCCAGAAAAATAAAGATGCTGTTACCGTTCGCGGCCGGCGGCGGCGGCGACGTCATCGGTCGCCTGCTGGCCGACAAGATGGGCAAGCGCTTGGGGCAAACCATCTTCATCGAGAACCGCACCGGTGCGGCTGGTACCATCGGCGCGCAACAGGCCGCGACGTCGCCGCCTGACGGGTACACCATCACGATCGGCGGCATGACCACCCATGTGCTGGCGCCGGCCTCCTATGTCAGTCTTCCCTACGATCCGATCAAGGATTTCACCACCATCGGGCGCATCGGAACGTCCTCGATCCTGCTTGTGTCGACCACCGACTTTCCCGCCAACGATCTTCGCGGACTGACGGAGATGTCAAAAAAGGGCGACCCGATCCTGTACGGGAGCTGGGGCGTCGGTTCGACCGGACATTTCTGCGGCGAAATACTTTCCCAGAAAGCGGGCATTCGCCTCGAGCATGTTCCGTTCAGCGGCGCGGCCAAGCTCGCCAACGACCTGTTGGGCGGCCACATCAAGCTCGGGATGCTCGACATGGCGACGGGAACGCCGTTCGTGAAGGACGGCAAGCTGAAGGCGCTGGCGGTATGCGGCGGTCGATCGCCAAGCTTGCCGCAGGTCGGCAGCTACAAGGACCAGGGCGTCGATTTCGAGCGGAGCCTGTCCTGGGTGATGTACGCGCCCGCGGGTATTCCCGACATTGTCGCGCAAAAATTGTCAGCGGCGCTGAAGGAAGCAGTCGGTGATCCCGAGATCGTCGAAAAGCTGCTCGCGCTCGGCGTGACCGCCGACTACGTTCCCGGCGACAAGCAGCGCGACATCAACGCGAGCGACATCACGGCATGGAAGAAGGTCGCTACCGAAGCCAAGATCGAAATCAAGTAACGGCAGGGCAGCATGACCTTATCAGCTTCACCGCATCCTGCCACCATATCGGTGCCAACAGGGCATCGCGTCGGCGCGCTGCTCGACGGCCGCGTCGCAGTCATTTCCGGTGCCGGCCGCGAGCGCGGCATCGGCAAGGCGACCGCAAAACTTTTCGCGGCCCATGGCGCCAACGTCGCACTGCTCGACCTCGATGAGGCGGAGGTCCACGCAGCAGCCGCCGACATTGCCGCCACGGGCGCGAACGCCATCGGCCTCGTCTGCGATGTCAGCAATCCCGATTCCTGCAAGGCCGCGATCGAGCGCGTCCAGGCGTGGCCAAACAGCAAGGGGCGCATCGACATCCTCGTCAACAATGCCGGCCTCACCCAGCGCAAACGCGTCGCGGATATTTCGGTTGAGGACTACAGCCGCATCACCGACGTCGTGCTGGCCGGAACGTTGCGGCTGTCGCAGGCGGTGATGCCCGCGATGCGCGCGCAGCGCGCCGGAAGCATCATCTGCATTTCCTCGATGTCGGCGCAGCAGGGCGGCGGCGTGTTCGGCGGCGCGCATTATTGCGCGGCCAAGGCCGGCGTCCTCGGCCTGGTCCGGGCGATGGCGCGCGAACTCGGACCGGACGGCATCCGCGCCAACGCGATCACGCCCGGCCTGATCCTGACCGATTTCTCGCGATCGAACTCCACCGACGAATCCAAGCATGCTCTGGGCAAGGACTGGCCGCTGGGCCGGGCCGGCGACCCGGCCGAAATTGCCGGCGCCTGTCTCTTTCTCGCGTCGGATCTCTCGTCCTACGTCACCGGCGTGACCCTCGACGTCAACGGCGGCGCCTATATGCGCTGAAATGCAGGAAGCCCGGTCCTGATGGAATCAGAACCGGGCTTCGGACTTGAAACGTGATAGAGCGAGATTACTTCGCCTTGCCGAACAGCACCGGAAGCTGGCGCGGCCCGCGCACCGTGCCTTCCGACCACCTGACCTCACCGGCGGGGTCCAGCCTGAAATCCGGAATCCGCTTCAGCCATTCCTCGATCGCGACCATCATCTCCATCCGCGCGAGGTTGGACCCGACGCAACGATGGATGCCGAGGCCGAAGGCGGCATGACGATTTTCCTTGCGATCGATCAGCACCTTGTCGGCGTCGGGGAAGACAGCGGGGTCACGGTTGGCGGCCGGGAACGACAGCAGTACCATGTTGCCCGGCTTGACCGGGCAACCGCTGATGGTGGTTTCCCCGATCACTTCGCGCGCCATCGTCACCGGAGAATATGCCCGCAGGAATTCCTCGATCGCGGTCGGCATCAGTTCCGGCTCGGCGATCAGACGATCGCGATCGGCCGGCGTTTTTGCCAGATGCCACAGCGAAGCGCCGATCGCGCTCCAGGTGGTGTCGATGCCGGCGATCAGCAGCAGCCGCAGCGAGCCCAGCACGTGCATGTCCGACAGCGGCTGGCCGTCCTTGTCCCTGGCGTTCATCATCGTCGAGATCAGGTCGTCGGTCGGATTGTTCTTGCGCGCCTCGATATGCCCCGCGAAGTAATGGGTCATTTCATGGACGGCACGCATCAAAGCAGCGTCATCCTTGATGCCGAGTTCGAGAATCTCGTGGATCCACTTGATGAAGAGATCGCTGTCCTTTTCGGGGATGCCGAGCATGTGGGCGATGGCCCGCACCGGAATGTTCTTGGTGTAGCGCGCCGCGGCGTCGCATTTGCCGTCAGCGATGAATTCGTCGATCAGTTCGTTGCAGATCGCGCGAACCCGCGGCTCCAGCTTCTTCATCGCATCGGGCGTGAACGGCGGCAGCAATAACTGCTTGGCCGGCTTGTGCTCCGGCGGGTCGGAGGTGATCGGCGGCGCAGTATTGGTGATCGGCGGCCGGACGTCGCGCACGATGACGCGGCGGGAAGAGAAATGCTCGGTATCGTAGGCGATTTCCTTCACCGCCTGATAGGTGGTCGGAAGATAGCAGCCGAGGAAGCGCTTGGTGTGCACGACCGGACACTCGTTGCGCATCTCGTCCCAGATCGGGAACGGATTTTCGGTCCAGACCGGATCGGTGTGGTCGAAATCGTTGACCCAGTCGGTGACCGGGGGATGTTCGGGCATGATGCTGGCGGTATCGGACATCCGGATAAATCCTTCTGCTTCGTTCGTGCAATTCAAAAAAGCGAAATTGATTTCGGACCGGAACTATTCCTCGGTCACTTCGATCGCGATTTCCGGGCAATTGGTCTGGGCGAGCCAGGCCTTGTCTTCCAGACCCGCCGGTACGGAGCCGTCGCCGATTTCGTGCGCGTTGCCGAATTCGTCGAGATTGAACAGTTCAGGCGCAAGTGATTTGCAGCGTGCGTGTCCCTGACATTTGTCCTGGTCGACGCGGATCTTCAGCTTTCCGGCCATGGCAAGCGTTTCCCTCGTTGGTGTGCGCTTGGCTGCGCGTGTCTTGTTTTGTTGATTTCGCAAGGCTACCGGCAGGCGGGCTGGCACGCCTCGAAGTTATGGCCTATTACATTCGTACCGTGGTAGTACTGTCAAGCGAATTGTTAGAATCGTTATAGGTCCAAATGCCGCCCCGTCCCGCCCGCAAAGCGCTCAACGCCTACCACCACGGGGATCTCCGCGATGCCCTGGTTCAGGCGGCATTGCAGGAGGTCGAACTCGGCGGCCCGGAAGCCATCAACATCAGCGCGCTCGCCAAAAAGCTCGGCGTCTCGCAACCGGCACCCTACAAGCATTTTGCCGACCGTGAGACACTGCTGGTCGCCGTCACGGCGGAAGCTTTCCGGCAATTCAGCGCCATGCTGCGGGCGTCCATCGCCAGGCCGTCGAAGCGTTCAAAACTGTCGCGCTTCGCGCAGCTCACGCTGGATTTCGGCCTGCGCCGCAACGGCGTCTACCGCCTGATGTTCGCCTCGCGCGTCATGGCGTGCGCGCCAAAGGACAGCGAGCTTCACGTCGCTGCGATGGAAACTTTCGACCTGCTGCTGGAAGCACTGGAAGCGCCGGCCGTCGGATACCTGCGCGAACGAAGCGCCTTGAAGATCTGGGCCTCGCTGCACGGTGTGGTGATGCTGGCCGAACAGGGCCTGCTGACCGGGCAGGTCGGCCATATCAGCCGGGAAGAGCTGGTCGAGGAGATCGTTGAGCAGACCAAGCTGGCGCTCTCGGTGGCGATCGAGACCACCAGCAAGGCCGGCTGATACCGCATCGGGTTGTTGCGGTAATCGGAACCGATCGTACATCAGGCTTTCGCTTCCTGCCCTTCACGCGGAGTGTTAGCGTTCACCCGAGTTCCATAACGGGGATGAACGAGCATGGCCGAAACCAAGATCGATGTGAAGCCTCCCCAGTCCGTCGCCGTCGCGACGACGCGATCAATCGAACTGACCGAGGTCGCAACGCGCAGCGAACACGACATGATCGGCAACGCCGACGTGCCCGCGGAAGCCTATTGGGGCGTGCACACCTTGCGGGCCGTGGACAATTTCCCGATCACCGGCGTTCCCATCGGTCATTATCCGGATCTGGTGCGGGCGCTGGCGCTGGTGAAGCAGGCCGCGGCGCGCGCCAACCGGCGCCTCGGTCATCTGGCGCCGGCAAAGGCCGACGCCATCGACCGGGCCTGCGATCTGATCGCGAAGGAAGGCCGCTTTCACGACCAGTTCGTGGTCGACGCCATTCAGGGCGGCGCCGGCACCTCCACGAACATGAATGCCAACGAGGTCATCGCCAACGTCGCGCTCGAACTGATGGGGAAACAGAAGGGCGATTACAAGACGCTTCATCCCAATGACGACGTCAACATGGCGCAGTCCACCAACGACGCCTATCCGACCGCCCTGCGGCTTGCGATCATTTTTGCTGCCGCACCATTGATCGCAGCGCTCGACGAACTCGCCTTTGCCTTCAAGTCGAAGGCCGTCGAGTTCGGCGATGTGCTCAAGATCGGACGAACCCAGCTTCAGGACGCGGTGCCGATGACTCTTGGCCAGGAGTTCGACGCCTATTTTGCCACCATCAAGGAAGACGTTGCGCGCTTGAGGGAAGCCGCGGCGCTGTTTCGGGAGGTCAATCTCGGCGCAACGGCGATCGGCACCGGCATCAATGCCGACCCGCGCTACGCGGCATTGGCGATCGAGGAACTGGCGCGGGCTTCGCACGAACCGATGGTGCCGGCGAGCAACCTGATCGAGGCGACGTCCGACATGGGCGCGTTCGTGCTGTTCTCCGGCGTACTGAAGCGCGTCGCGGTAAAACTGTCGAAAATCTGCAACGACCTGCGTCTGCTGTCGAGCGGACCACGCGCCGGCTTTGGCGAAATACGCCTGCCGACGGTGCAAGCGGGATCCTCGATCATGCCGGGCAAGGTCAACCCTGTCATTCCCGAGGTCGTCAACCAGGTCGCCTACATGGTGATCGGCCATGATCTCACCGTGACCATGTGCGCCGAGGGCGGACAGCTTCAGCTCAACGCCTTCGAGCCCACGATCGGCTATTGCGTGCTGTCCTCGCTGCGAACGCTGACAGCGGCGATCAACACCCTGACGAAGAAATGCGTTGTCGGCATCGAAGCCGATCGCGAACGATGCCGGGCGCTGGTCGAGGACAGCATCGGCCTCGTGACAGCGCTGGTCCCTGCGCTAGGCTATGAAGTGTGCTCACGGATCGCCAAGCAGGCGCTGGCGCAAAAACGCCGGGTTGCCGACATCGTGCTGGAAGAAAAATTGCTGACGGAAGAACAAATGAGCCGGCTGTTTCGCCCGGACGCCATGACCTCCCCCGCCCGCGCGATGTAGACGAAGGTCATGCCGAATCCGATGCAGCCATCGCATGGTCCTGACAATACCGCCCTCTATAGCGGCATTGCGCTCGGCATCGCCACCGTCGCCGCCCTGATCGTTGCGAACTCGCCGCTCGGTCCTCAATATGAGGCGCTGCTGCGGACGACCGGCGAGGTCCGGATCGGATCGATCGGGCTGAGCAAGAGCCTCGACCACTGGATCAATGACGGGTTGATGGCGATCTTCTTCCTGCTGATCGGACTGGAGATCAAGCACGAGGCGGTCGAGGGCGCGCTCGCGAGCGTGAAACAAGCGTCCTTGCCTGTCATCGCCGCGATCGGCGGCTTCATCGTGCCGGCAGCTATTTATACCGCGGTGAACTGGGG
This sequence comes from Hyphomicrobiales bacterium, assembly GCA_038244925.1. Lineage (GTDB taxonomy): Bacteria > Pseudomonadota > Alphaproteobacteria > Rhizobiales > Xanthobacteraceae > Bradyrhizobium. The sequence goes on from JBBRSX010000013.1 coordinate 10,111, forward strand.
CGACCCCCAGGCGTTGCGCGGCTGGGCCGTGCCGGCAGCGACCGACATTGCCTTTGCGCTTGGCGCTTGCGCCATGCTGGGTCGCAAGGTTCCGGCTTCGCTGAGGGCATTCCTGCTGGCGCTTGCGATCATCGACGACCTGATGGCCATCATCGTCATCGCGATCTTCTATACCGACAACCTCTCGGTCACGGCGCTGGTGCTGGGCGGAGTTGGCGTCGCGGCCCTGATCGTCCTCAATCGGCTCGATGTTCAGAAGCCGGCGTTCTATCTCATCGCCGGCCTGTTCACCTGGGTCTGCGTGCTCAAGTCCGGCGTGCATGCGACGCTGGCCGGCGTCGCCGTGGGTCTGGCGATGCCGCTGACCAGGCATGGCGGTCGTAGCCTGCTCGAAGATACCGAACACGCGCTCAAGCCGTGGGTCGGCTACGCGATCGTGCCGATTTTTGCGTTCGCGAACGCCGGCGTGCCGCTGGCGGGCCTGACCTTTTCGAAGCTTGCCGCGCCGGTCCCGCTCGGGATCATTGCCGGCCTGTTTCTCGGCAAGCAGTTCGGCGTGTTTGGCGCGTCGCTGCTCGCCATTCGGCTTGGGCTTGCCGCCATGCCGGAAGGCGCTACGGTGGCCAAGCTTTATGGAATGGCCGTTTTGACCGGAATTGGATTCACCATGAGCCTGTTCATCGGAACGCTGGCCTTCGACGACGAGGCCGTCCTGACGCAGGTCCGGATCGGCGTGCTCGCAGCGTCGCTGATATCAGGCATCGCCGCCTCATTGATTCTTTCGGCCGCAGGGCGATCGAATGGCGCATCTGGCGTCGCGCATTAGCGGCGCATGTTGTCCTTGCCCTGCGCCTTGGCCGGCGAGAGCGCCTGATTGCTGAACGGCGACGCGGTGGGGACGGTTATGGCGATGAAGCCGCGACCGATTGACTGATGGCAGGAATTGCATCCCGCGGTCAGTTCCTGGAAAGCCTTGCCGAATGCCGCGCTGCTTTTCGACGCGATGGCGCTGTCGATGGCTTTGACAGGCCCATCGACCATCGTGATGTTCTCGACGGGTATGTTGGTGTAAAGCGCAACGGCATCGACGAGGCCCGACTTCACCAGTTCGAGTTCGTAGGCCGCGAGTTGCCAGTTCTGCTGCTGGCCCGCGATCGACAGCTTCAAGTGCCTGAACTGGACCGCGCTCATGATATCGGCCAGACGAGGCTCGTATTTTTGCGGGGTCTGGGCAGCAACCATCAATGGCGAAGCCAGTCCAACGACGACCACGGCCATCGCCGCGAGATATCTTGTGCACCTGTTCATGGTTTCATTCATAAGCCATGGATGGTCCGGATCAATTGACCCAAGTCAAAGGATTCCGGCGAAGCAAATGCGCCACACCCGTCGTCAGATCGGCACCCATGGCGCGGGAGCTTCTTGTATTGGCAGCCGGCAAATGATCAGTTTGGCCAGTTCGAAGGCAGCGGCGATTGAGCATGAATTTTACCAGCCCCCGGACCCGGCCCGCGCGGCGCGGTCCGCGGGTTCGGCTGACGGGATCCGCCAGATACACAACGCTCGGCGCAATGGCGTCGCTGTGCTTTTGCGGGCTCGCGTTTGCCGGGGACAACGGTGACGATGAGGAGGCGACCTCAACCAAATCGGTCCTGCCGAACATCTACCTCGATATGAGGACCATCTACACCACCCTGCCGGCGGGCGCGCTGTCGATCGGGTTCAGCACGCCTCCGTTACTGTCGACGCTGTCGAATCTCTCGTCGATCGCGACCCTGACGTCGCCGTCCAGCCGCAGCATCGCGGTCGATCTTCCCGTGACGGTCGATGTCAACGACCGGCTATCGGTCTATGGCGGCGTCAGCGGCAGCGCCTCGCAATCGGGTACCGATTCCTGGTCGGCTTTCACCGTCACCAGCTTTACCGTCGGTTTTCAGGCCGACATCTACCAGCAAAACGGCGGCATATGGCCGACGCTCACGGTTCAATCCAACGCGACGCGGTCGATCTCCGACGCGCCGCTGGCGACGACGAGTTACAATACGATTCTGGAAGCGGACTACGCACTGAATGCCGATGAGACCCGCGGGTTTTTGGCCGGCCTGCAATACACCCGGGTGCTGGTCGATACCCCTCTTGCCAACGTCAAACCCGATACCATGGGATATGTCGGCGGCTATTATCAGTGGGACAACAACTGGAAGCTCACGGGACGCTTCGGCGTGCAATCCTTTGGCGGCGCCCAGCTTCTGAACCTGATGCCGTTCCAGCCCTTCACCCAGCCGATCGTGCGGTTCGACCTCGACCGCATGGACGACGATGACAATCGCCTGTTCGGCGTCACGGTGCAGATCGCGTGGACGCCAAAACCGTCCTACCAGCTGACGCTCCGAACCCCGCTCTATGCGATCAAGAACTGACGTCGCGGCTTCGAGACTGGGGCGACATGAAAAGACGCCAGGATTTCGCAAGGAGATCCCGGCTAGTCTAGGGAGGAAAACACCCTGGGGCGTGTTGCCGCCGATTACCGGTCCTTAAAGGGCCGGTTCCGCCGGCGGCTGCGGTGGTGAAGAGCTGGTGCCTGCGGCGCTTTTCCCAGCTTTATTTCCTAGCCGCGCCTTCGGCGAGGAGGTCATTGAATTCCTTCAGCGCCGCCGATGCCGGCTTGCCGCGGCTGTCGAGCGACGTGGCCCAATCCCGTCCGACCCCCTTCAGCTTTTCCTTCATCTGGGTGCGGGTTTCTTCCGGGATCGGCACGAAGGTGACGCCGGCCTTCTGCATGTGCTCGCGGGTGTCGACCAGTTCCTTGTCGACCTCGGCACAGACTTTCGGCACGATGGCTTCGGACGCCTCGTCCATCGCCTTTTTCACATCGTCGGGCAGGCGATCCCAGGCTGCCTGGTTGATCGAATAGGCGACGATGAAGCTTCCAAAGCTGACCCCGTCGGTGGTGTACTTGATCAGCTTGTCGAGCCCGTAGGCGACGACGCTTTCCATCGCAAACAGCAGACCGTCGAGGGTGCCGCGCGACAATGATTCATAGGCGTCCGGCGCCGCCATTCGCACCGGCACCGCGCCGAGCGCGCGCAGGGTCAGGTCCTGCGCACCGCCGGTGGTGCGAAGCTTCAAGCCCTGCATGTCCTTGATGGTCTCGATCTTCTGCTTGGTCGTGAACACCGGATAGGGCGGCAGCACGACTTCCATCAGCAGCCGGATCTTGTTTGGCGCATACTCTTTCGCCGCCAGAACGCCCGTGCGCGCGCTCTTCCAGTAAGCAAGGCCACCCTCGCAACTGGTTTTGAACGCTTCCGGCAATTGCGCCACTTCGGAAAGCGGCATCTTGTCGGATACATAGGACGGGCCGATATAGCCGATATCGACGACGCCGGATTGCGTCAGCATCAGCATATCGGCCGCCTTGCCCATCTGCTGATTGGGATAATAGCTGAAGGTGACGGCGCCGTTGGTTTTCCGGGTGACTTCGTCCATCCACGGCTTCAGCATCAGGCGGACCAGATAGTGTCCGGCGGGGAACGAGTCCGCCACCCTCAGTTCAAGTGCCTTGGCAGGGCTCGGGACATTTACCGTCAGCATCAACAGCGCCAGCGGCAACCCCGCCAACCGCGACGCTCGCTTCATTCTGGCTCCCATAACAGTTCCCCTTGTTGCGCGCAGCTTGAGTTGTGGTGACGCCACGCCCTAGACGCCGAGATAGGCCCGCTTGACGTAATCGCTCTTGATGAGTTCCGGGCCGGGGCCGCTCAAGGCGACGCGGCCATTCTCCAACACATAGGCGAAGTGGCAGAGCCGGAGCGCGAGGCTGGCATTCTGCTCGACCAGCACGATCGAAAGCCCCTGTTCCTTGTTGATGGTCTGGATCAGGCGGCCGATCTCCTGCACCATGATCGGCGCGAGACCGAGCGAGGGCTCGTCCAGCAACAGCACTTTTGGCGCGGCCATCAGCGCCCGCGCAATCGCGAGCATCTGCTGTTCGCCGCCGGACAGCAAGCCGGCCATCTGCGCGCGCCGCTGCCGAAGTTTTGGGAAGAAGTCGAACATCTGTTCGACCGACTTGTGAAGATGACTGCCCTGCGGCTGCAGATAGCCGCCGACGAGCAAATTGTCGTGCACGGACATGCGCGGAAATACCCGCCGCCCTTCAGGCGACAGCGCGATGCCCTGGGCCACGATATCTGGCGCAGACATCCTGTCGATTCGCACACCGCCAAAGCTGATCTCTCCCTGGCTCGGTGATCTCAGCCCGGTGATCGCACGCAAGGTGCTGGTCTTTCCGGCGCCGTTGCTGCCGACCAGCGAGACGATCTGGGCCGGCGCAACATCGAGGCTGATGCCGCTGAGCGCGACCCGGCTGCCGTATTCGACGTGGATGTCGCGAATTTGAAGCGCGCTGCTCATCCGATCTCCTCAGCGCCGAGATAGGCCTCGATCACCTTGCGATCGGCGCTGATTTCGGCGGGCTTACCCTCGGCGATCAGTTCGCCGTGATCCAGCACGACAATGCGGTGGCACAATCCCATCACCAGCCGCATGTGATGCTCGACCAGCAACACAGCGACGTCCTCGGTTTCGTGGATTTCCCTGATCAACCGGCCGAACTCGGCGGCCTCTTCCGGGTTGAGCCCGGCGACCGGCTCATCGAGCATCAGCAGTTTCGGATCGGCGGCAAGCGCAATGGCAACGCCGAGCCGGCGCTGACCGCCATACGACAGCTCTCCGGCACGCCACTCGCGATAGGGCGTGAGTTGCAGCCGATCGAGCAGCACGTCGCAGCGCTTGCTGGTTTCGGACAGCGTGGAACGCGCGGCGCGTGTATTGAAAACCGACGCGAGCATGGAAACATGTGTGGTTGCGAACGCGCCGCGCATGACGTTCTCGATCACGCTGGCCTCGGGGAACACGGTTGTGGCCTGGAACGTCCGCACCAGCCCTTGACCCACGATGGCGCTCGGTTTCTTGCCGACGATACTGCTGCCCTTGAACCGGATGGCGCCGGCCGTCGGCGCCATCACCCCGCTGACGACGTTGAAGCATGTGGTCTTGCCGGCGCCGTTGGGACCGATCAATCCGACGATCTCGCCTTTGTTCACCGAGAACGTGACATCCTTCAGCGCATTCAGTCCGCCAAAACGCCGGCTAATGCCATCCACTTCGAGCAAGGCGGTCATTTCGGCCCCTCCGCCCCGGACGTCTTTTTGAACAGAGAGCGCCCGATCGAGACCAGACCGTTGGGCAGGAACAGCAACACGGCGAGCAGGATCGCGCCATAGACGATGTGCTGTGCCCCGACCAGGCCGCGCAACAGCTCCGGCAATGGCGTCAGGAACAGTGCGCCGAGCACCCCGCCAAGCATGGTTTGACGTCCGCCGACGACCAGCATGGTGATGTAGGCAATCGAGTCGTTGAACGTAAAACTGTCCGGTGACAGGAAGCGGATGTAGTGGACCATGGTAGCGCCAGCGGCACCCGCGATGCCGCTGCCGAGCGCGAAGGCGACCACTTGATAGTGGCTGACGTCGATGCCGCTGGATTCGGCGAGCCGCACATTCTCGGCGATCGAGCGGAATGCCCGGCCGTACTGCGAACGCATCAGCGCCCAGACAAATGTCAGAACGATGATGAAGGCCGCCAGTGCAAAGTAATAGAAGCGCAGCCGATTCGAGAGTGGAAGGCCGAAGATCGAGATCGCGGGTATCCCGAGCAATCCATTGGCACCGTGGGTGACGCTTTCCCAGTTCAGCGCGATCAGCGTAAAAACCTGCCCGGCGAGAAACGTGACCAGCACGAAATAGACGCCGCGAAGCCGCAGCAGGATCTTGCCGAGCAGCGCGGCCGCCAGTCCTGTCGCCAGGCCAGCCAGCACGATGCCGAGGATCGGCGGAATCCCGAAATTCAGTGCGGCCAAAGCCGAGATGTAGGCGCCGGCAGCGACGAACGCGGCGTGCCCGAGCGATATCTGGCCGACGGCCGCGATCAGGCCGAGGCTGACCGCGAAGATCGAATTGAGCAGCATCAGATTGGCGAGATGAATATAAAACTGGTTTGCCGTGAGCTGCGGCAGGATGAGCGCCGCCGCCAGCAGGATCGCGACCGCGACGCGCGGGAGCAGACGGTTGCGCGCCGCCAGGACAGGCTCGGCGTGGCCCGTGACGCTGGATGATGATCCCTCCAACTCAGGCCTCCCTTTGTCCGAGCAGGCCGGCCGGCCGAACCAGCAGGATCAAAATGACGAGCAGGAGCTGCAGAATGTCGGATACCAGCGAACCGAAGATCGTCGCGGTAAAGCTTTCGATCATGCCCAGCAACAGCCCACCGACCACCGCGCCCGGCACCGAGCCGAGACCGCCCAGAATGACGACGACAAAGGCCTTGAGCATGGGCGTGAGGCCGACGAACGGCGAAACCGAGAATACCGGGCCCATCAGGGCGCCGGCCAGTGCTGCGAGCGCGACGCTCATTCCGAACGCCAGCGGATAGATGTAGTTGACGCGAATGCCCTGTAACAACGCCGTCTCGGTGTCCTGCGCGACCGCCCGCATCGCCCGCCCGAGCCGGGTTCGCTGCATGAACAGCCAGAACGCGACGAAGATCAGTGCCGCCGCCGCGATGACGACGAGGCGCGACCACGGAAAGCTGAAGGGCCCGACCGCCAGAGTTCCCGTGACGATGTCGGGCATCGCGCGCGGCGCGGGACCCCACAGCAACACAGCCGCGTTCTGGATGATGACGGAGATAGCGAGCGTCGCGATCATCCCCGACATTTCGTCAGCACGAAACGGCTGGATCAGGGTTCGCTCGATCAGCATGCCGAGGATTCCGACGGTCACCGCCGCGATCAAGAGGCAGACCACGAACGGCATCTCCCACTGGACGTAGGTGAAGAATCCCGCAAACGCGCCGAGCATGTAGAACTCGCCATGCGCGAAATTGACCACGCGCATGATCCCGAACACCAGCGTGAAACCGACCGCCATCAGCATGTACATCGCGCCGATGACGAGACCGTTCAACGCCGCCTGCGCCAGAAGTATCGAATAGTCCAAACCCGCTCTCCCGCGTCAGGCCGTGCCGTCAGTTGCCAGCCCTGCGCTATTCACACAGCGAAGGGGTGCACTTGGCGACGACATGGGCTTCGCCGCCCTTGAGCAGCGCGACATAGAAGGGAGCATCGAGCTGCTGGTTCGATTTCCACTGCGCCTGGCCGATCCAGTTCACCTTGCCGAGAACGCTGTCGAAATCCTTCAGGCCGAGAACGGCCTCACGGACCTTGTCGACATCCGTCACGGTTCCGGCCTTCTGCATCCCGGCGAACAACATCTGGACGTTGGCGTAGAAGAACGGGCTGAAGGCGTTCAGCGGAACCTTGTACTTGGCCTCGAACCGCTTGGTGTATTCCTGGATCGACGCCAGTTGGGAATTGATCGGCTGATGAACGTAGACGTTCTCGGTCGCTTCCTTGCCGGCAATCTTCAGGAGATCGGCAGTGGCGTCGCCGCCGGTCCGGATGATCGGCCCCTTGAAACCGAGTTCACGCAGCTGCTTGACCAGAAGTCCGGCAGTCTGCGGCGAATTGCCGTCGAGTTCGAAGGCGTCGATGTTCTGCGCCAGCACCCGGGTCAGCAACGGCACGAAGTCGACGCGCTCGCGTTCGAAGAACTCCTTGGCGACGAATTTGGCGCCGACCGCCTGGTAGGCGGCCTCGTTGGCGGCGCCGACCTGCTGGCCGGATTCATCGTTCGGAAACAGGCCGCCGACGCGCTTCGCCCCGAGCTTCTGCACCACCCACTTGATCTGCGGATCGGAGAACACGTCCGACGGAATCACCGGCCGCAGGCTGTATTTGTATTCCGCCGACAGCGCCTTCGGCGTGAACGCCATGGTCATGGTGATGACCTTGTTTTCGGTCGAGACCGGAAGCAGCGCCAGCGCCGGCGCCGAACCGAGCGGACCGACCACGTATTTGATGCCGTCGTCGAACACCATCCGGTTGAACGCGGTCAGGGCGTCGGCCGCCTTGTAATGATCGTCATAGGCAACGACCTCGATCTTGTACTTCTTGCCGCCGACTTCCAGCCCGCCTTTGCTGTTGACGTCTTCCGCGGCGAGCTCGGCAGCGCCCTGCATTGCGATGCCCCATGCCGTTCCGGCGCCGGAAAGCGTCGCGAGAACGCCGAGTTTCAAGGTCTCGGCCGAAGCTGAATATGAAGAAACAGCGAACCCCGACGACAGAAGCGCGACCTTCAGAAATCCACGCATGGCTACCTCCCTCATGGCGGGGGGCGGTCGATAGCCACCCCCTCACGATCTCTTGGTTGATTGCTGCCATCGGCCCAACCCGGCGACGGGCAGCGCTGAACCTAGCCCGCCCACTTGGAGAAAGTCAACTGTTGACAGTTGAACGAGCATGTCGGAAATATCCGGCGCGGCATGGCGCCACAGCGACGCGGCCGAGAACGCTGGAGTTCTGCAAACCGGTGGATAAAGCCCGGACTCCCACCCGGCCTGCCCCTCCGGCGAGAAGCACGATACGTTTGCGGGTAAAGGCATAGGCAGGCGTCGCGAGATATGACAAGAAAAGACACAGCACAGGTGAAGGCCACATGACCTATCTGGTCGCCAACGACTTGCCGGCGCTTTCAGCCGGCGAACGATTTCGCAAGCTGTTGCAGCGGCCCGGCATCCTGCAGATCCCCGGAGCCCATTGCGGCCTTGCTGCGCTGCAGGCCAGGGCCGCGCAGTTCGAGGCGCTGTACCTGTCGGGTGCTGCAATGTCCGCCTCGATGGGGCTTCCGGACCTCGGCATCCTCACCATCGAGGACGTCTGCTTCTTCACCCGCCAGGTGTCCCGCGCGTCGCAACTTCCCGTGCTGGTGGACGGCGATACCGGCTTCGGCGAAGCGCTCAACGTCATGAACATGGTTCGCGCGTTCGAGGACGCCGGCGCCGCCGCGGTCCAGATCGAGGACCAGATCCTGCCGAAGAAGTGCGGCCATCTCAACGACAAGAAGCTGATAGCGCCACAGGACATGGCCGCGAAGATCGCCGCCGCCGCCAAGGCGCGACGGCATCTCTATATCGTCGCGCGTACCGATGCTGCCGCCGACGAAGGGCTCGACAGCGCCATCAACCGCGCCAGGCTTTACGTCGAAGCCGGCGCCGACGCGATTTTTCCCGAAGCCCTTCACGACCCCGAGGCGTTCCGCAAATTCTCCGAGGTCATCAAGGTGCCGCTACTGGCCAATATGACCGAGTTCGGCCGAACACCGTTCATGACGGCCTCCGAGTTCGAGGCGCTCGGCTACAAGATGGTGATCTGGCCGGTCAGCGCGCTGCGCATGGCGGCGAAGGCGCAAGCCGACCTTTATGAGGGAATTCGGAACGACGGCGGCACCCACCGCCTGGTCGATCGCATGCAAACGCGCGCGGAACTCTACGCTACCATCGGCTATCACGAGTACGAGGCGCTGGATTCATCGATCATTACGTCGGTGACCCCGGAGGGAATGCCGCAGCGGCTAACCGGCAAGTAACGCCACGGGGCCGGATACTATCTTCGCGCCAGCGCCGCGACCTTGCGGCCCTTGCCGGCCAGGGTCGTAGCGGTCTTCGGCTTCCGGGCCGGGACTGCGATTTCTGGCCGGCTGGCGGTTTCCCGCATCTGCTCCTCGACATAGAGGCGTGCGTTGCCGATGTGCAGGCGCATTTTCCGCTCGGCTTCAATGGGGTCGCGCCGCATCAACGCCGCCACGATGTCCTTGTGCTCACGCAGGGCCTGCTTGGCGCGTCCCGGCTTGGTGCTGGATTTGTAGCGGTAGACCCGCAGCAAATAATAGAGGTCCTCGCACAGCATCTGGACCAGCCGCGCGTTGCGGCTGCCCTTCACGATCCGGAAGTGAAAATCGAAGTCCTTCGACTCCTGATAATAGCCGGTGCCTTCCTGCACGCTTTTCTGCTGCTGATGCTGATCCAGCAACTCGGAAAGCGCCTCCAGTTCCTCGTCCGTCATGTGCGTGGCCGCAAGTCCGCAGGCCAATCCTTCGAGCGCCTCGCGAACCTGCAGCACCTCATAGAGATCGCTGGGTGACAGGCTGGCAACGCGCACGCCGATGTTCGGCGTCCGCTGCAACAGCTTGCGGCCTTCGAGCCTGCGAATGGCCTCGCGCAACGGACCGCGGCTGACGCCCAGCGACGCGGCAAGCGCCTGCTCGCTGATCTTGCTGCCCGGCTGAAGATCGCCGCTCATGATCGCGGCCTCGATGCGCTCCGCGAGGGTATCAACCAGCGATTGCGCGGAAATCTTGTTGCTCAAAATGCCGTTCATAAAAACCTTTCGAGGACCACTCCTCAGGACCCAGCGCAGACCCCTCCACGTTCATCCAACGTGGAGGAAACGACTCGTTCGTACCCACAAAACCGCTGGATCGGCCCCCGTGTCCTAATATGTCCCTTCCCCGTGAACAATCAATCGTAGAAATACGTGGTCCGGCCGACTGTCTACAGTTAAGCGATCCTGAGCGCCGTCAAGGTTCCCTCTTCGATGGCCTGGAAGAATTTTCTCGGACCACCGACATCGCCAGCATAATGCAAGGGAATTCCGAGCCCCAGCAGGCTATCGGTTTCGATCTTCCGAGAAACGTATCCGGTGCAGAAGATCACGTTGTCGATATCGTGAAGCGTGCGCCGCACCCGGCCTTCCGGCCGGATTTCAATCGAGTTTGGACCGACCGCAAGCAATTCCACGCCCGCGAGAACTTCGATGTTCAGCTCTGCGATCCGGTCCAGATAGTAGACGCGATCGGCGTGAACCGCCTTTTTCAGCAGCTCCGATCGTACGATCATGATGACTTTCTTGCCTTGGTCCGCCAGAAAATCCGCGACCTCGATCCCGACCAGCCCACCGCCCACGACAACGCAGGTATCTCCCGTCGTCTCGAGACCGGCGAGGACACGCCATCCGCTCCGAACCAGAGGAAGATCGGAGCCGGGAATGTCCGGCTGAATGGACGAGGCACCGGTGGCGACGATGATGGCCTCGGGCTTGAGCGCGCGCGCATCATCCGCCGAGAACGAACGGTTGAGGTTGACCGGAATACCGAGGCGCTCGACCTCGGAGGTGAAATAACGCAACGCGTTCTTGATCTCGCCGCGGTGCGGAGGCTGATGCGCCAGCAATAGCTGCCCGCCGATCACGTCTTCCCTCTCGAACAGATGGACGTCATGACCGCGACGCGCCGCGGTCACCGCAGCGGACAGCCCGGCAGCCCCGCTGCCGATCACGACAACGCGCCTGGCCTCGGGTGTGAGCGCGAGCAGCGGCCTCAATTCCAGCTCCCGGCTCACCATCGGGTTGACCGTGCAGGCCAGCCCCTTGTGGCGATGCACGGTGGCGATGCATTCGTTGCAGGCAATGCAGGGCGCGATCGTCTCGACGCGGCCCGCCCGGGCCTTGGCCGGAAAATGCGGGTCGGCGATCAGGGCCCGGCTGAGACAGATGAAGTCGGCCTGCCCGTCTTCGAGAATCTGTTCGGCGAGTTCGGGCGTATTGATCCGTCCGACCACCATCACGGGCACCGTGACCCGCTTCCGGATCGCATCGCCATAGCTGACATAGCAACCGCGATCGACCGACATGCCGGGGACAACCATGTAGGGGCGTGATGCATGTACGCCACCGGACACACTGATCGAATCCGCGCCTGCGGCTTCGAACATCGCGGCCATCTCGACGGCATCGTCCAGTTCAAGGCCGTGCCGGACATGATCCCGGCCATTCATGCGCACGATCACCGGATAGTCCGCCCCGAGCCTGGCCTTGATCGCCTCGATCAAGCGGACGCAAAAATAGGCGCGGCCCTGCACGCTGCCGCCATAGGCGTCCTCGCGCTTATTTGAATCGGGCGACAGAAACTCGCCGATCAAATAGCCGTGCGCGGCATGAAGCTCGACGGCGTCGAAGCCGGCATCGCGCGAACGCCGCGCCGCTTCCGCGAACCGTTCGACGATACGGTCGATCTCGCCGACCGTCAGTTCCTTGGGGATGACGGCGTCGCCGACGCCGGTAAACTGCGAGGGGATTGGGGAAGGCGCCAACGGCACCGAGCCCGAAACATCGGGGATGGATTCGCGGCCGCCATGGTTGAGTTGCAGCGCGATTTTGGCACCCTCGGCATGGGTGGCGTCGACCACCTTGCGCAGGCCGGGAATGAAGCAATCGTCATGCAGCATGGCGTTGTGATGCAGCCGCTTGCCTTCCTGCTCTACATAGGTGGCTTCGACGACCAATAGCCCGGCGCCGCCGCGGGCACGCTCGGCGTAGTATTCGACGAGATCGTCACCGACGAAGCCGTCCTTGTCGGCGAGTTCCGAACTGGTTGCCGCGAATACGACCCGGTTCGGCAACTCCAGCGAGCCGATCTTGCCGGGCGCAAACAGTTTCGGAAACATCGGTGTGCTCACTCACTTGCCCCGGGGATGCGGACTATTCGGACGTCCGGTAGACGACATTGCCTTCGAACAAGCGGCGCGCGCTGCGATAGACCGCGCCGTAATCGGCTTTCGCCACGCCCCTTTCGGAAAGCGAGACCCCGGCATCGACCAGCGTGACGCCGGACGGATGCGCAATCCGGATCGGACCGTTGGCGTTACTCAACTGCGCGGGAATGCTGCCGGGAATTCTTGTCGCGACCGAGAGGCAGATGGCGCCGGTGATCGGCGTGGCGCGATGCGGCAGGCCGACCGAAATCATCCGGACCCAGATGTCGGCATCGGAGGCTGTAAGTTCGCGACCGGACAGCGTTCGCCCGGACCGCGGCCCCGACACCATCGCGACCTTGGGAATGCCGGTCATCCGACGCGCCGTATCGAGATCCGGCGCGATGCCCATCTTGACCGATGCCGCGCAGCGGATGTCTTCCATGCGCTGGAGGAAAGTCGCATCGCGGTCGAGCGCATCAGGTAGCTCATCGCCGGATTGTTCGACCGCCGTCGCGGCGACAAAGACGCAGGGGTTGGCGGCATCGACGCAGGACGCCTTGACCATGCCGAGGCCCTTGATGTCGAACTCGTCGACGGCATTCCCCGTCGGAAGCAGCTTGCCGGTTCGTGCGCCGCCGGGCTCCAGAAATTCCAGTCGGATCGGCGCGGCCTTGCCGCCTACCCCATCGATTTCGATATCGCCGGTAGCGGCCAGCGCGCCCTGCTCGACCGGGAAGCGTGCAACGATGATCTTCGAGGTGTTGGTATTGTGAATGCGGACGGTGGCCTCGCCGTCGAGGGGACCGGTCACCAGCCCCTCGTCTAGCGCGAACGGCCCGACTGCGGAAGACATGTTGCCGCAATTGGCGCCGTAATCGACGAAGGTGTCGCGCACACCAATCTGCGCAAAGGTATAGTCGACATCAGCATCCGGCCGGCTCGGCGGACCGATAATGCAGATTTTCGACAGCGAGGAGATGCCGCCGCCCATGCCGTCGAGCTGACGGCCGTTGGGATCGGGCGAGCCCATCACCTGCAGGAAGATCGGATCCCAATCTTTGGGATTCGCGGGCAGGTCTTCCTTCCGGAACATCACCGCCTTGGAAGTGCCGCCCCGCATGAAGACCGCACGAAGTCGAGCATTTGCCATGACGAATCCTCGCGTCTTTACTTCAACGGCTCGGCATCGAGGCGAATGATGTCCGCCGGACCGCCCGGCTGCGCCGGATAGCGTTGTAGCACGAGCGGGTCATGGCCGGGGACGATGTGGGACAGCGACGTCGCCATGCGCCGCATCGCGTCATAGCCTTCAAGCGTCTCGCTGACGTCGACGACGACCGGAAACGGCCGGTACTGTTCGAAATTCGCGTAATAATGCGAGGCGTCGGAGGCGACCACGACCCATCCGCGCCGGGTCCGGACCCGCACGAACTGCAGCCCACGGGAATGACCGCCCACCAGATGAACCGACACGCCATCGGCGATCTCGCTCGAACCGTTGTGAAATTTGACGCGCCCCTGAAACAGCTTGCCTACCATCGCGGTGACGTCTTCCGCCTCGAACGGATGGCGCAGGGTGGAATGGCACATGCAGCGGCCGGTGCAGTATTCCATCTCGCGATCCTGAACGTGATAGTTCGCGTTCGGAAACAGGTCGTGGTTGCCGGCGTGATCGTAATGCATGTGGGTCAAGATCACGTCCTTGACGCCGGCGGCGTCGATGCCTGCCGCCTTCAGCCCTTCGGCAACCGGGCGCGTCAGTTTTCGCGCGCGCCGATCGGCCATTTTGGCGTCGAAGCCGGTGTCGATCACGATGGTCCGGCCGTTGCCCTTCAGGACCCAGACAAAGAAATCCATCGGCATCGGCCCGTCATGCGGATCGCCGCCGAGGAAATTTTCCGAAGCCTTGCGCTCGGCGTTGTGGGCGTAGCGAACGGCTAGGATCTCGTATTCCGACATGATGTACTCCGTACCCGCGCCTAGCTTGCGGCCTTGCTCTTTTCAGTGGAGTCTTGGGCCTTGCGCCATTCCAGCAGCCGGCGAATGCCTTCCTCGATGGAAACTTCAGGCATCCATCCCAGCATCTTCTCGGCCTTGGCCCGGCTGAAATCGAGTTGATCGGTCACGCTCGACCGCACGCTGCCGCCGCCGCTCTTGAACACCGGCTTGAGCTTGCTGCCGGTGATCGACAGCAGGATTTCGACCAGGCGATTGAGCGAGGTCGCGACACCGGTCACGACATTGAAGCTTTCGGCGGTGACATCGGACGCCATCGCCATGACGTTGGCGCGCGCCACGTCGGCGACGTGAATGTAGTCATGCACCTCGCTGCCGTCACCGGTAATGACCGGCGCCTCGCCGCGCGCGATACGGTCGTAATTTTCCATGATGTAGAGCGCATTGACGCCGCGATAGTGCTGGCGCTCGCCGTAGACGGTCGAGTATCGCAACGCGACGGCCTGGATGCCGTGCTTGGCGCTGTAGAGCTTGCACAGGTTCTCGCCGATCAGCTTGGTGCAGGAATACAGCGCCGCCGCGGGCTGGAAGGTGCCGAGGCGCGCCGGAGCCTGTTCGTCGACGAGGCCGGGCGCCGGATCGCCGTACACCGCGACCGACGACGAGAACACCACTTTCTTGACGTTGCGGTAACGGCAGGCCTCGAAGATATTGACCTGACCCTCGACATTGACCGCAAGGCCAAGGCTCGGATTCTGGCTGAGCGGGAGGGTCAGAAAGCCGGCAATCGCGAATACGCCGTCGCAGCCTTCAAAGGCGTCGTAAAGTTCATTGATGCGCAGGATATCGCCGCGCAAGAGCTTCATCCTCGGATCTCCCAGCAGCGACTTGACCGTGTCCGGACTGCCCAGCGCAAAATTGTCGAGCAGCACGACTTCCCGCGCGCCCTGGCTCAGCAATTGCTCCGCGACGTGCGATCCGATCAGGCTGGCGCCCCCGGTGACGACAAACTTTCCTTCGGCGATCTTCATGGATGCTCACAAATCTCCGTAAACAACGCCGCGAGTGCGGCGCGCGAGGAAGCCTCTGGCTTCCTTTGACTATATCCTGAACCGGCGCGGGCGCGCAGGTCGCGATATCCGAAGGGCGCAAGCGCCCTTCAGGTGGTTATGACGGATCAGGCGACCGAACGCTTGTCCCTGACGCCGACATAGGCGGCGGCGGATTCGCCGGCCAGCTTGCCGAACACCGACCCCGACATCAGGCCAGTGCCGCCCGGATAGTTTTCGTAGAACAGGCCGCCCACCAGTTCACCGGCGGCATAGAGCCCCGGGATCGACTGATCGGTCATGTCCTGCACTTCGCCGCTGGTATTGATCTGCAGACCACCGAAGGTAAAGGTGATCCCGGTCGTCGTCACGAAGGCGACGTAGGGCGGCTTGTTGATCGGCAGTGCCCAGTTCGATTTCGGCGGCGAGATACCGCGGGCGGCCTTGCCGTCGAGGATCGCCGGGTTGTAGGGCTCAGAGCCGCAGGCGGCGTTGTACTCGCTGACGGTCTTCTCCAGTTCTACCGGATCGAGCTCGAGCTGCTCGGCGAGGCCGGCGATGGTATCCGACTCGACCTTGGTCACTTCCTTGATGCGATATTCGTCGCGCAGCATCGCCACGGTCTGCTGGTCGAAGATCTGGATCGCGGTGCGGCGCGGCTGGTTCATGATCTCGCGGCCGAATTTCGCGTAAGTGAGGTTTCGATAGTCCTCGCCCTCGTCGACGAAACGCTTGCTGTTGATGTTGACCATGATACCGAGCGGATAGGAATGCTTCTGGAAATTATCCAGCACCCAGCGGTCGCCATAGGGCGGGGCAGAGATGTCCCACTCGCAGGCGTGGCAGCTCGACCAGTTGCCGAACGGACGCGCCCCGATCGCCAGCGCCGCCAGAATGCCTTCGCCCATGTTGTGGCGGGTGCCGCGAACCCGGCAGAGATCCCAGCCCGAGCCGAGATAGCGCACCCGCATCTCCGGATTCGATTCGAAGCCGCCGCAGGCAAGAATCACAGACTTGGTCGCAATTTCCGAGTAACCCTGCTGGGTGCGGATCTTGACGCCGGTGACGACCCGGTCGGACCGCTGCACGAGGCCGATCAGCGCCGAACCATAGCGAATTTCGATGCCGAGCTTCTCGAGCCGGCCCATTTCCGCCTCGACCAGGCCGGCACCGCCGCCGACGGCCTCGATGTTCACGCCGCCGTAGAAATGGTGCTTGCCGTCGACCAGGAACGACTGCCGCCCGTACATCGGAACGAAGCGGATGCCATGGCTGCGCAGCCACGCCATCGTCGAACGCGACCGGTCGATCAGGAGATTGGCGAGGTCCTCGTCGGACTGGTGATGGGTGACTTCCATCAGCTGGTCGTAGAAGAATTTACGGCTGTGCGGCGGGAGCACGATCCTGGAGCGCTCTTCCGCGGTCATGTCGGGAATGATGTCGGAAGCGACGTCTTCAGCGCCTTCATGAACGAAGCGGAATCCGCCTGCGGTGAAATAGGAGTTGCCGCCGCGCTCGGCCTCTGGAGCGCGCTCGAGCACCAGCACCCGCGCGCCGTTTTCGTGGGCGGAGATCGCCGCACAGAGCGCGGCGTTTCCGGCGCCGGCCACCACTACGTCATACTCTCTCACATCCGTATCCTTTCATGTGTGGCGCCCGGCCGGCTCGTCAGAGCGGCCGCGGGCACGATCGTCCGAATTGCCGCAGAGGCTACCGCCGTCGGCCCAAACTGTCTACAGTTTTCATTATGCGACATGGGTGGACGCCGTTGCGCCCCCGGCGGGGCTGCGGCGTCGCTTAACCGCGATCCGGTCTGTATAGAGAGTACCGGCGAACAGGCTTCAGCGGTCGGCACGACCTTGAAACAACGAAAAGCGGAGAAAAAGAATGTCTGAGAAGGTCGCAGTCATCGGTATGGGGCAGATGGGATCGGGAATGGCCGGACGGCTGAGGGAGTCCAACCTCGACGTCGTCGGTTATGACGTCAACGCCGATCAGCGCGCGCGCCTGACCAAGGACGGCTTTCGGATGGCATCGAGCATCGCGGAAGCGCTCGCCGGCCGCAGCATCGTGCTGACCAGCCTGCCCGATCCCAAAGCGGTGACGGAAGCCTGGCTCGGCGCGGATGGAATCGTCGCCCACGCCGCCAAGGGCACCCTTTGCATCGAACTCTCGACGATCGACCCGCAGACGATGCGGCAGGCTGCCGAGGCCGCCGCCGCCCGCGGTATCGCGGTGGTCGATTGTCCGGTCAGCGGCAGTCCCAATGAAGCCCGCGCCGGCAAGCTGATCCTGATCGCCGGCGGCGAGATGGCGGACGTCACCCGCGCCGAACCGATCCTGAAACTGCTCGGCAATGAGTGGAAATATACTGGCGGCGTCGGCACCGCCAAGGTCGTCAAGATCGTCAACAACATGATGTCGATGGGCAACGTGCTGGTCGCAGCCGAAGCGTTCGCGCTCGGGGTTGCCGCCGGTGTCGAGCCGGAAAAGCTCTACGACGTGCTGTCGGTGAGCGGCGGCCGCTCCCACCATTTTACCAAGCGCTTTCCGAACGCGATCAAGGGCGATTTCTCCCCGGGCTTCAAGATGGAGCTTGGCGAGAAGGATCTGGCGCTCGGTGTCGAACTCGGGCGGATGACGCGGATGCCGACACCGTCGGCTTCCGCGACGCGCGAAATGTATGCCCTCGCGCTGGCTGAGGGATTCCGCGGCCAGGATATCGTTTCGCTGCTGGCGATGTACCAGAACTGGGCCAAGCCAAAGCAGTGAGCTAGTCGAACGTCCTTCGTGGCCGGGTCAAGCCCGGCCACGAAGGGCAAATACCTCACTCGGCCTTGATGTTCGCCTTGACGACCACGTCGGCCAGTTCCCTGGTTTCCTTTTGTATCTTCTCCGCGAACGCCGCCGGTGAGAGCGTCAGCACATTGCCTTGTAGTTCGAGGCGCTCGCGCACGGCCGGCTCCACCGCCGCAGCCACGATCTCCTTGTTGAGCAGTTCGACGATCGCGGCCGGCGTGGCCTTCGGCACGAACAGGCCAACCCAGAACGTCACATCGAAGCCGGGATAGCCGAGTTCGGCAATGGTCGGCACGTCCGGCAGTGCGGCCAGTCGTTCGCTCGACGAAACGGCCAGCGCCCGAAACTTTCCGGTATTGACGAGCTGGACGGCGGACAGGGTATCGAACACCACCATCACCTCATGTCCGAGGGCGCCGACCTGCGCCGCCGCCGCGCCACGATAGGGAACGTGCAGCATCTGGATGCCGGCCTTCTGGCTCAGCAATTCGAACGCAAGATGGGTGATGTTGCCATTGCCGGCCGATCCATAGGTCACCATGCCCGGCTTCTCCTTTGCCAGTGCGATGAGATCGGCAAGAGTCTTGATCCCGGCGGTCTGCGGATTGGTGGTGTCGACCGCCAGGATCAGCGGCACGGAGATCACGGTCGTGATCGGCGCGAAGTCACGCTCGGGATTGTATTTGATGTCCTTGAACAGCGTCGGGTTCAGCGTGATGGTCGAGCTGTTGCTGACGAAGATGGTGTAGCCATCCGGTTCCGACTGAGCCACCGCCGTCGCCGCCAGGATGCCGTTGGCCCCGCTGCGATTCTCGACCACGAACGGTTTGCCGAGCTTGCTGCCGAGCTTGTCGGCGACGATGCGCGCGACGACGTCGATGGTGCCGCCGGGGGCGAAGCCGACCACCAACTTGACCGCTTTCGTCGGATAACCTTCGGCATTGGCGTTCGCGATGCCGAACATCGCGATCGATGCGAGCAGATACGCTCCAAGTTTCCGGCTGGTCTTCATCTCGTTCTTCCCTTTTTCTTGTTTTATGACTGACGCAGAGACTACGCTCCGCAAGACACTCTCACCCACGCGGCCGCCGCCGGTACATGATCGTCACTTCCATCTCCTGCACTTCCTCGCCATGCTGGTTGACGAAGGCCCGCGCGAAAGTCACCACGCCGCGATCGGACTGCTTGGTCTCGCGCTTGGCGATCACGGTCGTCCGCACATGAATGGTATCGCCGTGCTTGACGGGCTTCTTCATCCGCCACTTGTCGATCCCGAGCAGCGCGAGCAGCGTGCCGTCGTTGATCCCGGAGGCATAGTTCAGCCCGGCGGCGACGGCGAACACCAGCGGACCATGCGCGATCGGCTCGCCGAACGGCGTGGTCTTGCAGTATTCGTGGTTGGTGTGGACGTCGTTGAAGTCGCCGGACAGGCAGGCGAAGTTGACGATGTCGGTCGACGTAATCGTACGCCGGCCGGTTCGAAGAACCTGATCGACCTCGAAATCCTCGAAATACATGCCGCGTGGAGCGGGAATATCAGTCATCGACTCTCTCCCGGCCTAAAGGCCCATCAACTTGGCGATGATGTTGCGCTGGATCTCATTGCTGCCGCCGCCGATCGGGCCGAGGCGCGAGTCCCGGAACAGCCGCTGCATGTCGTGCTCCATCGAAAAACCGGCGCCGCCCATCACCTGCATGCCGATATGAGCGCATTCGAAGTCGTTGTCGGTCGCGACGATCTTGGCGATCGCGGTTTCCATCCGCGTATCGTAGCCGGCGTCCATCATCTCGGCGGTGCGGTAGGTGACGAGCCGGGCGATCTCGGCCTTGATCCGCATGTCCGCCAGCTTGTGCGAGATCACCTGGAACTTGGTGATCGGACGGTCGAACTGAATGCGCTGCGTGGCGTAGTCCTGTGCGATATCGATGGCCTTCTGCGCATTACCGGCGCCGCAGGCGGCGATCGCCATGCGTTCGAGATTGAGGCCGCGCATCAGGATGCGCCAACCACGGTTCTCCTCGCCGATCAGGTTGCGCGCCGGCACCCTCACCTCGTCGAAGAATATCTGGTTGGTATGGGTGGTGTGGCGCCCCATGGTTTCGATCGGGTGCATCGAGACGCCCTTGGCCTTGGCGTCGACCAGGAACATGCTGAAACCGTCATGCGCCGGTTTCGCCGAAGGATCGGTCTTGACCACCAGCACGAGATAATCGGCGACATGGGCCGAGGTGATGAACCACTTCTGGCCGCGAATGACGTAGTCGTCGCCGTCGCGCACGGCATTGGTCTTGATCGATGCGGCATCCGATCCGGTTTGCGGCTCGGTCAGCGCGAAGGCGATGTAGATGTCGCCCTTGAGCATCGGCACCATATAGGTCTGCTTGAGATGCTCGCTGCCGTTGTAGAGCAGTTGCAGGCCGGCATAGATCGCGCTCGTCATGTAGGTCGTGCCGAGGCAGGCGTAATGATAGGACAGCGTCTCGAGCAGGATCGCGACGTCCTTGTAGCTGCCGCCGAGCCCGCCATACTCTTCCGGATAGGGCAGGCCCAACCAGCCACCCTTGGCAAGCGCCTGATACGCCTCCGTTGGCCAGCCGGCATCGCGATCCAGCTGCCGGATTTTTTCCACCGGCAGATGCTGTTCGGCCAGCGCGAGCAGGCTCTGGCGCATCAGCTTTTGTTCGTCGGTGAAGCCAAAATCGTTGAACAGCGGCATTTCAATTCCTTCTCGACGCTTTCGTGGCCGGCCTTCAGCGGACCGTTTCACTGTTTGTTACCCGGCCGATCCGCTTATGTCATCTGAAAACTGTTGACATATTGGTTGCGGCCCATACGTTGCGGCCTTCGGACGCGGGAGCAAGGCATAAGGAAAAGATGCGCCGATCGATGACGAACCAGACGCAGACCGGCCATCGCGCATGAGCATGCCCGCACCCGACCGCCGCATGGGCGGATGGACCGGTATCGGCTATGACGACATCGAGATGGGGCGCACGTATCCGCCGCAGCCGCTGACGGTCAGCGCCGACGATGTGGCCCGCTTCTACCGCAGCCTTGGGGAAGACCGTCCGGCGCCCGGGATCGGCACCCGCATACCGGCATTCCTGTTGAATGAAATACGTGCGCTGAAGAGCCAGATGAAATTTCCGCCCGGCGTGCTGCACGCGCGGGAGGAAATCGAGATGCACAGCGCCGCCCGGCTCGGTGAGCCGCTGACGGTCTCGATCACGATCGCTAACAAATACATCCGCAACGACAAGCGCTTCATCATTTTCGATCAGCATGTGCGCTGCACGACCGATCAGCGATCCATCATGACGATCAAACATATCCTGTACTGGCCATGCTGAACCAAGATGCCTTCAGGACGGGACATCGCCTGACGCGTCCCGGCCCGCCGCTCACGCTTCAGGCGTTTACCGATTTCGGCGCCCTGCTTGGCACCGATGCGCCGGTCCACAACGATCCGGCCTATGCCGCCAAAACCCAGTTCGGCTGCGTCATCGCACAAGGCCCCTTGCTGCTGGCCTGCTTTGAGACCTGGTTCTGCGAGTTGTTCGGCGAGGACGCCTGGAGCCGAACCGGGCGGCTGACGGCCAAGTTCATCGACCCCGCCAGAATTAGCGAGGAAGTGACGCTCGAAATGGTGGCGGGCGAAACGATCGCAGGCCGCGCGACGTTCGAATTGCGCGTCGTCTGCAGCGAACGCCTGCTCGCGCTGGGAAGTGCTACTATCGATTTACAGTAATAACCTCTCCCGCATGAGGCGCACCGCCGGCTGATGCCCGCGGCGCCCTTTCCTTCACGGCACCCAGGTCGTCTCCTGAGCCTCGTGCGCGCCCCGGGGCGCAAAGACCACCTTCTTCGCCGGCGCCTTGTGCAATTCGCTGACTTCCAGCAACCGCGTGACCTGCGCGATCTCGGTGATCATTTCGAACGTCTCGAGCCGCTCGAACAGCGGCGCGATCTGCTCGCGCGGCAGGCCGCGGGCTGCGCAATCGTTGAACTTGTCCCACAATTCGCTGCTGCTCATCGGGTCATCACCGCCGCGCCCGACCAGATTGTCAACGCGGCGCGCCAGACGCCTGCCGTCCTTGAGTGTCACGATGACCTCAGCGCCCCACTGTTCCTCAGCATCGTCGGCCATATCGGGATGCGGACTCGCCGTGGTCAGGTCCAGCAGCCGCATGATCTCGGGATCGAAATGCGCCTCGCCCTCAAAATCCTTCAGGCGGAGAACGCCATAGCGCAACGCGCGCGCGACGACGTATTGCACGCTGAACTTGGCTTCCAGCGGGGTCTGCGGATGCGGTGTGTTGGTATGGCGCAGGCGACGGCCATGCGGAAGCACCTCGATACGCGCAATGTCAGCGGTATCGATCTTCTCCTCACGACGCAGCCGCAGCGCCATGCCGATGGCAGGATGGGTGCTTCCGCAGCAGGGGAACTGCTTGAGCGCGATCGACTTGGCTTCAATCTCCCAGGGTTGGCCCCAGTTCTCGAACAGTTTTGCGGTGTCGAACGTACCGGGACCGTTGAAGACGTTCAAAAAGCCCTGTGCATTCTCGAAAACATCGGTGGCGGCATCGAAGCCGCCCTCGGCCAACAGCGCCGCGAGCAAACCATTGCGGCAGCATTGACCGACATGCAGCGGCTTGGTCATGGTGCCGAAATTCGCCTTCAGGCCGCTCGCCAGCGACGCTGCGATACACAGCGCCATCGTAGTCCTGGCCTGGTCGAGCTTGAGCAAATGGCAGGTGGCTGCCGCGGCGCCAAACACGCCGAGCGTCGCGGTCGGATGCCAGCCCTTGTCATAGTGATGGAAATTGACGGCGCGCGCGAGCCTGATCTCGACCTCGACGCCGATCACGTAGGCGGCCACGATATCCTGGCCGGTACCGCCGCGCTCCTCAGCCAACGCCAGCAAGGTCGCTACCAGCGGCACCGAATGATGGCCGCCCATGATGCCGCTGAAGTCGTCGAAATCGAGCGCGTGCGAATCGGTGCCATTGATCAGCGCCGCGTCGAGCATACTGGTCCGCCGCGCCGAACCGAAGATCAGAGATGATCCGGGCGCCGTCGCGACGCCCGGAGTGCTAAGCAGGATCTGGGTGCAGGGCTCCGGATATCCGGCCAAGGTCACCCCGATCGCATCGAGGATACAGGCCCTCGCTTGCGCGATGGCCCCCTTCGTAAGCTGACGCTTGTCAAAAGCGAGAACGTGCTGCGCCAGATTCTGGAGTAGCGTGATCCCGGGAGAAGCGCCCGGCATGTTGGCCGGATTTGCTTTTGTCGATGCTAAGGACGCGTCACTCATGTTGCTTCTCCCGTTCGCTCGCTTCAGTCCGCCGCCGCCGCGCTGCGCCCGGCGATCCGTCCGAACGTCGCGCCCGAGACCAGACCGGTGCCTGCCGGATAGTTGTCGTAGAACAGGCCGCCGACCATTTCGCCGCAGCAGAACAGGCCCTTGATCGGACGCCAGTCGGTGCCGATCACCTGCGCCGTTTCGTTCACCTTCAAACCGCCGAAAGTGAAGGTGATGCCGCCGGTGGCGCTGTAGGCGTAGAACGGCGGCTTGGCGACGCGAAGCGCCCAGTTGGTCTTTTCAAGATCGAGACCCTTGCTGGACAGACCGTCTTTTTTTGTCGGATCGAAACCGTCGTCCATCTCGCGGGCGCAGGAATTGTATTCGTCGACGGTCTTCAGGGCCTGCGCCTTGTCGTCGAAGTCGAGCTTTTCGATCAGTTCTTCCAGCGTGTTGGCAGTAATCGGCTTGCTGGTCTGGTAGCGCGGCTCAAGCAAATGGACCACCCGGGAGTCGAAGATCTGCCAGGCCTTGGCACCGGGTTCGGCCAGGATCGCGCGGCCGAACTTGGCATAGGTGAACAGCGCACCGTCTTCGCCTTCGTCGACAAAACGTTTTCCCTTGCGGTTGAGCATGATGCCGTAGACATAGCTCAGCCGGTTGCTGCGATCGGTGAGTTCGCGCGGCGCGAATTCGCCCCAGTCCGCGCTGATCGGCGTGGCGTGGCAGCCGCTCCACTGGCCCCACGGCATGGCGCCGATATTCATCGCCATCCGCAGGCCGTCGCCCTGGTTATGCGGCGTGCCCCGCACCTTGGCGGCACCGACCAGCGGACCGATATGCTGGGTGCGCATCTGCACGTTGGCTTCAAAGCCGCCGCAGCCGAGAACGATCGAGCGAGCATTCAGAACCTGCATGCCGTCGTCGTCGCGCACCTTGACGCCGTTGACCCGGCCATCGTCACCAACAAGCAATTCGGTTGCCGCGGTGCCATAGCGAATTTCGATGCCGAGCTTCTCAGCGGTCGAAAACCAGCTCCGCGACAGGCCGACGCCTTCGTGCTCGGCACGCACGACGAGGCCGCGTGCCCACACCATAACGTTATCCTTCTTGACCGCGGACAACGTGATCGCCGGCTCCATCTTGATGCCGCCGACCTTGTTCATCCACTTCACG
Organism: Hyphomicrobiales bacterium; assembly: GCA_038244925.1. Taxonomy (GTDB): domain Bacteria; phylum Pseudomonadota; class Alphaproteobacteria; order Rhizobiales; family Xanthobacteraceae; genus Bradyrhizobium. The sequence goes on from JBBRSX010000013.1 coordinate 34,889, forward strand.
GTTTCGAAGGAATTGTGGACCAGCAACTTCGACAGCACCGGGTCGGTGCGTCCGCTGGTGACACGCACCAGATCGCCATGAAAGTCTTCCTTCGAGTAGGGCGAGATGCCGTCGTAAAAGTTTTCGAATTCGTCCTCGACGCCGGGCAACACCTCACCGATTTCCTTGGGGTCGTCGTACGCGAAGCGCAGCACGCCGCCGCTCCAATGGGTGTTGCCGCCGCGCATTTCCCGCGGCGCCTTCTCGATCACCACGACGCGCTCGGCCCCGTTCTCCTTGGCGGAAACCGCGGCGGCCAATGCAGCGTTGCCGGCGCCGACCACGATGACGTCATACGTACTCATAACTTCACTCTCCTGATTGATCAGTTGGTTGTGGATCGCAGCAACGCGGCGATCTCGGTGGCGGAATGGGTTTCGAGCTTCAGCACGGCCTCGCGAACCCGCTCGGCGTGAGCCAGCGGAATCGACAGAGCAGCAGAAGCGATAAATTTCTTCGAGACGGCGGCCTCGTCCAGCGCGCGCTCGCCGGCGCCGCTGTTGACACGGATGTGCTTGAACAGACTGCGACCGTCCTTGAGCGTCACGCGGACGCCGCCGGAAAAGAAGGCCGGGAAAGCCGAGTCGGGATCGATGGCGCAAGTGACGCGCCGGGTCAGGTCCAGCACCACCGGATCGACCAACGCAGCGGGCATCAGATCGGCGAGACCGAACGCGCCCTTGATGAGGCAGGTTGCGATCACGAACTGGGCGCTGAATTTTGCTTCGTATTCGTTGGTAGGGTGGGTCTTGGCGGCGGCCGGCTCGGCCACGATCGGCATGGTGTCGCGCGGCAGATAGGCCTCGACGCTGGCGATGTCGGCGGGGTTGATCCCGGCGCGGAGTTCGATCGCGGCGTCTGCACAGCCATGAATGAAATGGCAGACCGGATAGGGCTTGATCGCGGTCTCGGCCAGTTCCCAGACCTTGCCCAGACTGTTCAGCTCGACATTGAGATCGATCGGCGCCGCCGGGTGCTGAATGTGCGTATCGAAGAATCCGAAGCGACCTTCATAGGGGCGCGTCGGGGCCTTGAAACCTTGCTGCGCGAGAACGGCCGCAGTGATGCCGGCAACCGCGGCCCAGCCGGGATGCATCCGTTTGGTCCAGGCGCCTTCTTCAAGGAAAACCTGGACGCCCGATGCGGTGCTGGCCGCGATACCCTGGGCGGCGACGATGCCGTCGACCGATAGTCCCAGAATACGCGCGGCGACAACCGCCGAACTGAAATGCGCGACCAGTCCGGTGGCGTGAAAACCTGCGTGATGGAAGCCGCCCTTGACCGCGGCGCCGACGCGGATCGCGGCTTCCATGCCGGCGGCGTAAGCCACCAAAAACGTCTTGCCGTCGATGCCGCGGGATTCGCCGAAGGTCAGTGCGCAGGGAAGGCAGGCGGCGGTGGCGTGAATGATGCTGTTGAGATGGGTATCGTCGAAGTCGAGGCCGTGGATCAGCATGCCGTTCGCCAGCGCCGCGTCCCGTACCGGCAATCGGACGTTGCGGCCGATCACGCTGCATGTGCCCTCGCCGCCCAGCGCGGTGGCGCCGGCCACCGCGACATCGGCAAAATCATAGGCGTTGGATGCAAGGCCGCAGCCGAGCGCATCGAGGATCAAGAGTTTGGCGCGATGCAGCACCGGCGCAGGGATATTTTCGAACTTCAAGTCGGCCGCAAACTCGGCCAGCGTTCGGGCCGGCTTGGTCGCGGCCGCGGAGGCGGAAATCCTATCCAGCATGCTGCAGTCTCGCTTCGGGTTGAGCCATATCGTCGACGAGACGACAGTCTCGGGCGTCGAAGGAAAGGATGGCCAGGCTGCCCGGCGCCAGCGCACTGCGCGAATAGGCGCGCAGGCGGTCGGCACCGACTTCGACGATGTATTCGACGTGCGGTCCGAGATACATGCCGCCGACGACCTTGCCCGTCAGCCGGTTCTGGCCCGCAATCGCCTGCGCCGAGGTTTCGTCGAGCCGGATCGCCTCGGGACGCAACAAGGCAATCTTGGAGCGGCCGTCATCGCGATCGGTCGCCGGATCGACCTCAATCGGCGAACCGTTCTCGAGCTGCCACCCGCGTCCAGCGCGCTGCACATGCAGGAAATTGGCATTGCCGATGAAGTCGGCGACAAAGCGATTGACCGGCTGCTGGTACAGGTCGCGCGGCGTTCCCTGCTGCACGATCTGGCCCGCTTCCATGACGATGATGCGGTCGGACATCGACAACGCCTCGGTCTGGTCGTGCGTCACATACAGAGCCGGCACCTTCAGCTCGCGCTGGATTCGGCTGATCTCGAGCCGGGTGCGATCGCGCAGGCGGGCATCGAGGTTGGAAAGCGGTTCGTCGAACAGCAACAGTTGCGGACGCGCGGCAATCGCCCGCGCCAGCGCCACGCGCTGCTGCTGCCCGCCCGACAACTCAGAGGGACGCCGCTTGGCGAGCTTGCTCATGCCAACGATATCGAGCGCCCAGGCGACGCCACCAGCGACGTCGCGCTCGCCCTTCACGGTGAGCGGAAAGGCGACGTTCTCCGCCACCGTCAAATGCGGCCAGACCGCATAGGACTGGAACACCATACCGAGGTCGCGCTCATGCGGCGGCACGAACAGGTTATTGGCGGGATCGGACACCGTCTCGCCGTTGATGGCGATCGAGCCGCTGGTCGGGCTATCGAGCCCGGCGATACAGCGCAGCGTCGTGGTCTTGCCGCAGCCGGAGGGACCGAGCAGCGTGACGAACTCGCCGTCGGCGACGTCGAACGAGATCGAATGGATGACGGTGAAGGTGCCAAAGGATTTGACGAGGTTGCGGACGGCGATGCCCATCGGTGACTGTTCCTTTTCCCTCTATCGCCTGCGCGCGCCAGGCATCGCCCAGAGCAGCAAGGACATCATGGCGACCATCAGAATCATGGCCAGGATCGAGAGCGCGCTGGCGAGGCCCCAATTGGCCTGCTCGAACGACGACCAGATCGAGACCGACAGCACCGACGTCGAGGCGGTGAAGATCAAAATCGTGGCGGAGATTTCGCGGAAGAACGCCATGAACAGCAGAAAATAGCTGCTCTGCAGCGATGGCAAACTCAGCGGCATCAGGATGCGCCAGACGCCGGAGAGCCGGCTGGCGCCCGCGGTCCAGGCAGCCTCCTCCAGGCTGCGGTCGAGCTGCACGAACCGCGCACCGGATGTTTCGGTCGCGTAGGGAAGGAAGCGCGTGACGTAGGCGAGCACGATCAGCGTCAGCGTGCCGTATAGCGGCAGCGGCAGATAGGCATAGGCCCATAGCAGGCCGAGGCCGAGCACGATGCCGGGCACACCGAACGGAAGCATTACCAGTGCATCGAGCACGCGATAGCCGGTCGGGCGCAGCCGCACGGTAAAGTAAGCGCAGGCGATGCCGAGCACGACGCCGACCAGCGCGCCGCCGCCGGACACGATCACGGTATTGACGATCGCCCGCTGCGTCTCCTCGGAATTCCAGATATAGAGATAGTTGCGGATGGTGAAGGCGGCATCGAAGGGATTGGCGGTGAAGAACTTGATCAGCGAGGTGTAGAGCAGGATCAGGCCGGGCAGAACCAGGCTGACCGCGATGTAGAATCCGCAGATCAGGTTTACCGGCCAGCGCCAGCCACCAAGCGGAATCGGCGTGATCTTGCCGGCCTTGCCCGTCGTCACCACCGAGCGGCCGCCGCGCGCGAGGCGCCGCTGCAGCAAAATCGCAATGCCGGTAATGGCCGCGAGCGTGAGGCCGATCGCAGCCGCAAGCCCATAGGCCGTCGGGGGAAATCGACAGAGCAGATAGATTTGCGTGGCGAGAACCGTGACGTGGCCGGGAACGCCGATCAGCACGGGAATGCCGAACTGCTCCAAGGTCAGCACCAGACACAGCAGCGCGCTGGAAGCCAGCGCGTAGGCCAGCATCGGCAGCGTGACGCTGCGAAGCATCCGCCACGGCGAGGCGCCGGCGGTGCGGGCGGCTTCCTCATAGCTCGGATCCATGCCCATGATCGGCCCGCGGATCGTCAGATAGACGAACGGCACCTGATGCAGGACCATCACGAAGATAATGCCGCCGACGCTGTAGATATCGACCGAGAAAGATTCGATGTTCACGAGGCGCAGCACGTCGTTGATGACGCCGCCGGGCGAGCCGATGACGATCCAGGCCATCGCCAGGATGAAGGACGGAAAATAGAAGCTGAGCCCCAGCATTCCCGTCATGGTGTTGGGCCACCGGAAATCAGTGCGATGGATCACCAGCGCCAGCGCCGTGCCCATGACCATAGCGAAAAAAGTGCTCAGGCCGGCGACTTCGAGCGTCGTCAGCAAGGTCTCGACGACACCGGGCGAGGCAAGGTTAGCCCAGTTCGCCAGCGTCCACTGGCCGGGCATGCCCGGCGAGGTGTCCCGGAGGCTACCGATCACCAGCGCCGCGAGTGGGACCAAGGCGAGAAAGGCCACCACCGCAAAGACGATAATATAGAGTCCGGTCAGAACGCCGTCATGCGCGACTACACGCTTGACGACGGAGGAGCGGGCGCGCGCCGGAGATGCATCCAGCCCGATGCGCCCCTCCGCCTGATCCAACTGTGAACTCTGCAATACCGACATAGGTCTCAACTGGGTCTCAACGGATACCGAAGGTTTCGCGCCACACCTCGATGGTCTTGTTTTGCTCGGGGCCGGAGACGATCGTCAGCGAGTCGACCGCGTTCGACAGCGCCGAGGTCGGCGGAATGAATTTGGTTGGCGTCACGCCGGGCCGGGTCACGGGTAAGCCGCCCTGCTCCTGCAGCACCAGCTGCCCCGGCGCACTCAGCAGCCAGTTGACGAACACCTTGCCGGCGTTGGGATGCGGCGCGCGGCCGCTCACCATGACGTAACCGCTGTTGGTAGCGGTGCCGGATTTCGGATAGACGAAGCCGATCGGCGCGCCGTCCTCGAGACCGGGCTCGAGCGGCAGGTCGGTCAGTGTCGCCACCATCACGTCGCCGCGCAGCACGGCCTGGAACACGCCGGCCGATCCTTCGAAGAACCGGACGTCGTTGGCCTTCAGCTTTTGCGCGGCGTCGGCAATGCCGTTCTTGACCCAGAACGCGACCAGTCCCTGCACCGCGATCGAGCGCCAGGGCGGGTCCATGCCGACCTTGCCCTTCCACTTAGGATCCCAGAGGTCGGTCCATTCCTTCGGCGCATCTGCCGGCTTCACCCGCTGCTTGTTGTAAATAATGACGTTGCGGGAGGTGTGGACGGCGAAGACCTTGTTGGCGTGATTGACAGCCTTGTCGTAGCTGGCCAGTTCCGGCGGCACCCATTCGACCGCCCAGCCAGCCTTGTCGACGCCGGCGAACATGGCGTCATCGGGAAAAGTGAGCATGGCGTCGGCGAGGTTGCGGCCGGCGTTGAATTCGGTGGAGAAGCGTTCGATCAGCGGCGCGCTGCCAAGCCGGATCTGCTCGGTCTGGATGCCGGGATTGGCCTTGCGGAATTCGATCAGCAGTTGCTCGACGCCTTGCGGGCGCAGGTTGTGATAGAAGCTGAACTTGCCCTCCTTGAGAGCCGCGGCCTGCACCGCGGCCCAATCCTCTGCCGCCATGGCGCGCGACGGCGACATCGCCCCGAGCGCCAACGCGGCGCCGAGGGTTGTAAGGGCAGTACGGCGCGAGATGTCGCGGTCGCCGGTTTTCTCCATGGGTAGTTTCCCTGTCATTGGCGCGGCTGTGCCGCGTCTTGTTTTGATGACGAGCTATTGTTTAGCGGCGCGGCATATCCCTTGGCATATCCCTTGGGCCGTCGATCCGGTTTTGCGATCCGGCGCGCGCGGCCTCGGCCATGGCAGCCAGCCGCAGTTCGTAACCGCGACGGACATGACGGCGCGCCAGTTGTTCTGCTTCAACTTCGTCGCGCCGTGCGATGGCGGCAACGATGGCCTGATGTTCGCCAAGCGCTTCCGCAATACGGCCGGGGGCGGCGAAGGTCGTACGGCCGAGCAGCACGACGGAGTCGTGCAGGTCCTGCAGACTTTTGAGCAGAAAGCGATTATGGGCGGCGCGGTAGATGTGCTCGTGGAACAGAGTGTTTTCCCGCGCATGGACCTTGGGGTCGTCAGGCAATTGACGGTGCGAATCCACCATCGCCTGCAGCATGTGGATTTCGGTCGCGTCGGCAAAGCGCGCACTCATTCCGGCTGCAGCGCCTTCGAGGCGTTCGCGCACGTCGTAGAGTTCGGCGACCGCGCGCAGATCGTGCTGCGCAACCGACAGACCACCGCCCGGCGCATGGACCAGCATGCCGTCGGATTGCATGCGGCGCATCGCTTCGCGGATCGGCGTCCGGCTGACCTTGAGCCAGGAGCAAAGCTCGAGTTCGAGAACACGCTGTCCGGCTTCGAGCTGTCCCTCCTGGATCGCATTTCGAATGGCTCGATAGGCCTGTTCGGCCAGCCCCCCGGCAGCCCGCGACGAGGCGGCACCCGGCCAGGCCACAAGCGTGTCGTCCTCGACAATGTTGGATCCGGAAATAGCGGCCTCCCAAGGGAAACGTACAACGCGAAACTTGCAAGGAACCAGCAAGGAGAAACCTGGACCTTTCCTTGCTGTATAACCTTGTATACATTCATATGCAAAGCAAAAACGAGGTTGAAATGCGAGATTTCGAAAGCGGCCGCGGAACCCGGTCGAGGGTATCCAGGTGACATCGGATGCCCCCGCAAGCTCGCTGACCCGCGCTTTCACCGACCTGCTATCGGCGTGGCAACCCAGCGAAACGGACCTGCTGGATCGTTGCCGGCTGCTGCTGCTCGACGGCCTTGCCGTCGCGGTGGCGGGCGCCGGCGAGCGCGGCCCCAGTTTGATGGCGGCGCAAGCGAGATCCGAATGTCCGGACGGACCAGCGACGGTGATCTGCCAGGGATTCGCCACCGGCGTCGTGCAAGCCGCGCGCGTCAACGGCATGGCGATGCATGTGCTGGATTTCGAACCGATGTGGAATCCGCCGAACCACGCGCTGTCGACATTGCTGCCGGCGTTGCTGGCGCTGGCCGAGCAACGCGAGCAACAAGGCGCCGGCCCGCAAGGCCATGCCGTGTTGCGCGCGATTGCGAAGGGCGTCGAAGCGCAGGGACGGCTGCGACTTTCTTCCGGTCAGATCGAACCCGCAAAGCTTTCGATCCATCCGCCCGGCGCGGTCGGTGCGCTGGCGGCGGCACTCGCATGCGGCGATATGCTTGGCCTTGATTGCGAGCAGCTGGCAACGGCAGTGGCGATTGCCAGTTCGCGCACCGGCGGATTGCTCGCCAATGTCGGTTCGATGACCAAGGCGCTGCACTGCGGCGACGCCGCCGCAAACGGCGTTCAGGCCGCGATGCTGGCGGCCGCGGGCTTCAGCGCGGACGACGACGCGCTGGGCAGCCCGCGCGGCTGGGGCGCCTCGCTGTTCGGCGCGACGTTCGATCCCGCGCATTTGCTGGCGCCGATCGGCAAAGGCCGCGCGCTGAATCCTGGCCCGGCCTGGAAGCTTTTTCCATCGCAATTCGCCACGCATTTTGCGATCACCGCGGCGCTCGAAGCCCGCGAGGCTGTTGGCGCCGACGCGATGAAACGAATCTCGCGCGTCGAACTGCAAACGCCCGCGATGCCTTACATCGACCGGCCGCGCCCGCAATCCGGCCTCGACGGAAAATTCTCATGGCAATATACCGCGGCGGTCGCGCTGCTGGATGGCAAGGTCGAGCCGGCAAGCTTCAAGGACGAGCGAAGATTCAGCGACGATGTCGTGGCGCTGCTGGATCGAACCGTCCTGGTCAACGATCCCGCGATCTCCGGCCGCTTCGACCGGATGCATGTCGCGATCACGGTTGAACTGGATGACGGCCGGATCATCAAGCAACGGTGCGACGCACCGCTGGGAAGCTGGAGCCGGCCGGTGCCGGATCAACGGGTGATGGCGAAGACCAGGGCACTGACCACCGACGTGCTTGGCCTCGAGAAAGCGATCGCAGTCGAGAACGCCATCGCCGCAGCGGGCGAATTTCATATTCGTCCATTGATGGCGTTGCTGGCCTGACCTCTCTGGGCTGAGCCTGTCCCGCGGCTCTCCTGGCTCCAGGCGATATTTGGTCCGAACTGCTATTGACGCGTGCCGCCGTTCCCACTTCGATGCCACCCGGCGGGAGGGCGGGAGCCATGAGACACCCCTTGGACACGGCCGTCATGTCAGGCGCACTTTGGCTGCTGGCGGCAATGCTGATCGACGTGCTGACGCCGAAAGAGCTGAATGTCTACATGGTCGGCGCCGTGCTGGCCCCGGCGGTGATCGTCGGTGCCACGTTTTATCACCGGAAGGTGCCTGGGCCGGATCTGGCAATCTCGCTGGCCACGCTGTGGCTGGTTTCGGTGATGGTGATCGAATGGATTACGCCAAAACCGCTGTCGCCCTACTTCATGACCGCCGCGGTGGCGCCGTCGATTCTGGTCGGCGCATGGTTTCATGGCGCAACCAAATGGCGCCGCAGAACGGGCGGCGCCAGCCAGGGAAAAAGCGTTTGAATTCGCGATGCGCTGGGGACATCAACCTGCGTCGATGTCCGGCACGGCAAGAAGCCGCTGCCGAAGCGCGAGCCGCACCAGTTCGATATCCGAATTGACGCCGAGCTTGCTCCTGGTGAGATAGCGCGTATTCGCCACTGTCTTGAGACTGACATGAAGCGTTTCGGCGATCTCTTCCGGTGTCTTTCCGTCAAGCAGCATCCGCAATACTTCGAATTCCCGCGGCGACAAAACATCGACCGCCGAAGGCTCGTTATCAAGCCGGCTCAGCGCCAGTTCATGATCGATATCCGCACTCAACGCAGTGCGGCCTTTCAATACGTCGAATATCGCGCGCAACAGCTCTTCCGGCGGGCTGCTCTTCGTCACATAGCCCTTGGCTCCGGCCCGGATAGCCTGCACGGCATAGGCCGAATTCTGATGCATCGTGAACGCGAGAATTCGCGCCGCCGGATCCCAGGCCCGAATGCGCCTGATGGCTTCGATGCCGCCAAGACCCGGCATCGTCAGATCCATGATGACGAGATCCGGCGTCGCTTCCTTGTATACCCGATAGGCTTCCGCGCCGTCGCTCGCCTCGGCGACCACCAGCAAGCGCGGTTGCTTTTGCAGCAGCGAACGATATCCCTCGCGGACGATCGCATGATCGTCGACCAGCATGATCCTGGCACGGCTCTCCACCGTCATTTACGAACACTCCATGCTCGTCATCGAAACGCTAGGCTGGCGCCGGGATCACCGCATGCAAAATCATTCCGGTCGGACGCCGGGCCTCAAAGCTCAAGCGGCCTCCCAGCGCCACGATGCGCTCGCGCATTCCAAGCAGGCCGAGCCCGGATTTTGCTGAAAGGCCGATGCCGCCGGCTTTGCCGTCATCGTCGACGATCAGCTCGATTTCCCTTGCGCCGGGATCAGCTGTCGCTGAGGTCGCCTCGCGCATGTTGAGATGCAGACCTACCCGCGTGGCCTCCGCATGCTTCGCCGCGTTGGTGATGGCTTCCTGGGCGATCCGATAGAGGTTGGCACCGAAAGGCGGCGGCAACGCGTCAAAGCTGCCGCTGATCTCGATTTCAAAGCGTGTCCGCCCGCTGCTCCGGCTGTTCCAGCCCGCGACCAGACTTTCGAGACTCGAAATGAGGCCAAGTTCGTCGACATCAGGCGCGCGCAGTCTGACCAGCGTACCCCTCAGCGTCTCCATCATGTGTGCGGCGATCCGCGTAATGCTCTGGAATTCGGGCAACACGACCGGACATTCCTGCCGCGCCGTCTGGCCCGCGGACGCCGCCACCGCACTGATGGCGGCAAGGCATTGGCCGAACTCGTCATGAAGCTCACGGGCCAGATGCAGGCGCTCCTCGTCCTGAACGGCGATCAGTTTTTTGGTCAATTCGTTGCGCTCGGCCAACGTGCTCTGCAGCTTTTCGGCAAGGGCGTTGAAAACGTCCCGGATGGCCGAGAGCTCGGCCAGATCGAACGCCGGCAGACGTGTCGAATGGTCGTCCGCGGCAAGCCGCTCCAAACCAGACACGATCATGCTTGTCGGGCGCAAGGCGCGCGCCAGCGCGGCATAAACCAGCAGGCACAGCGCCGACAGGGTGATCGCCATGACGGCGAACAATCGGCTGGTTTCGTGCCAGGCCTCGGCAATCAGGCGTTCCGGGGCGACCGAGACCACCGCCGCGCCCTGCGCCTGATTCAGGAACAGGACTTGATGGACAACTTCCGTGTCCGGCCTGAACAGGTTCCGGTACAGCATCGCAAAAAATCTCGGGGCATCGGTCTCGCCCGCTTGCGTACCGCTGCACAGACGCTGGACGATGTCACCGCTGCTGGCCTGATAGGCAATGCAGAGACCGGGCGCCATCAACGCGGATGCGACGATTTGCAGGTCGGGGAAGCGGCCGGCACCGAGCTTCAGCCAACGATTTTGTTCGTGCTGGAGCTGCAATTCCTTTGCGACGATCTGAGCGATCTCGTCCATATTCGCTCGCGCGGACCTGTCACTGTCAAACAGAACATAGGCGACGGCGGCGATGAAACAGACGGCGGCCAACCCCGCAACGCGTAAGGCCAGTCGGAGCTTGAGATCGATCATGCGCGACATCCACATGTCTAAACACCTGCCAAGCGGTGATAGCGAACACGTCCAGTCGATGCCATTAGAGGGCAGAATTGGCGCGGTGGGAAGCAGATGGCCGAAAGTCGGGAAATTTGCCCGGCCGGTTTCGGGCCGAACGCCATTTCAGAAACCATGCCTTCCGCACACGATGCCTGCCCGGCCGGCCGTCGGGTGATCACCGCCCTTGAAGGAGGATCGTCGCATGCACCGCGCCATCGTCTCAACCCTCGCCATGTCAGCTTTTTTCCTGACGCCGTCGCTCGATCCTGCCCGCGCCGACGCCGGCGGCTCTCTGCTGCCCGGCTTGGCTCTCCTCGATTTCAACTATGTCGACACTTCCGGAGAGACGAGGGATCAGACAGCCGAGCATCAGAAACGGCTGGACGCCTTCATGCTGGCGCTTCGGCAGGATGTGACCGCGAGCCAGAAATACCGCATAGTTCCCGCAACCTGCCATCCAACCCCATGCGAGGTCGGGCGGTCCGCCCTCTCGGAACTGCAGGACGCCGCCCGCCAAGCCGGCGCAAAAATTCTGCTGATGGGTGGCGTCCACAAGATGAGCACCCTGATCCAGAATGCCAGGGTGATAGCCGTCGATCTCGAAACCAACGCAGTTGTCCTCGACAAGCTGGTGACGTTTCGCGGCGATACCGACGAAGCCTGGAAGCGCGCCGAAACCTTCATCGCTCAACAGATCACGGCATCACCTGCCAGCGCCGACTCCCGGCCGGCACCGATCAAGCTCGCCGTGTTCGATTTCGAACTGGAAGACACCAGTGCCGGAGCCTCGCTGACGAATGCGGCCGATGCCGTGCAATTGGGCCTCGTCACGACCGAGGTCCGCAAGCTGATCGAGCAATCAGGACGCTATCGGCTGGTCGATGTCAGCCATGCTGATGCGGAAGCCGTGAAGGCGCATGGGCTCGGAAAGTGCGACGGCTGCGATGCCGCGGTCGCATCGAAGCTCGACGCCGAGCAATCCCTGATCGGGATCGTGACGCGCATCAGCCGGATGGAATACCAGGTGACGTATAGGATCCGGGACGCCAGGACCGGATCCGTCATCGCCACCGAGCAGACCGGACTTCGCATGGGCGCCGACTACTCCTGGACCCGCGGCGCCACTGCGCTGATCAAAGCCCGTCTGTTGAAGGAGCAGGAGCAGTAAGCCAGCGCGTGCATTGCTGAACGATAGAAAAACCGCAAAACGAAAATTCCCACACAGCGTAGCTGAAATGTGAGATTTCTCAAAAGTTGACATTTTAAGCACGGCATCCAATAGTTGCGATCTGCATGGAGGGCTGCCGTGCCAATTTCCGGACAGGGTTGGGAATTTCATATCGTTCGCGAGACGGTGCAGCGTCGGCCCAGCGACGGCAGGCGGCGTACCGTCGGGCGCTACCAGGTGTTTCGCGATGGCGTCGCGCAGACCGGCGCGGGTATGAGCGGCGTCACCGCCGAAGCCAAGGGTCCAGGCGCGAATACGCCGCTCAACAACGGCAAGCGGATCGCGCAGGGACGCTATCCGCTGCGGACCCACGCGCCCGGCGGATATGCGACGCTGAATTATTCCGAATCGTCCGATCCCGAAGCCGAGCCAAAACCCTGCCTCGAGGTTGGCGATACCGTGCAGCGAACCGACATCCTGATCCATCCCGGACACGATTTCCTGGCCAGCGTCGGCTGCGTCAATCTGTGCACCGCACTGCCGAATGCCGCCGAGTCGATCGAATACGCTCCGAGCCGGAGGCGGGTAATTGCCGTGATCGAAAACCTCAAAAGCTTTCTCGGCGCGGACTTCCCGGCCCGCAACGGCCGGAAAATACCGAACGCTTTCGTGGTTATCGATGGCGAGCCCTGAAGCGGCGGCCCAACTTATCCGAAGGAATGGCCCATGAGCCAGGCGGACAGCTATCTCAACAAGATCTTTGAGGTTATCGATCCGGATACGCGGCTGCGCAAGCCGGGCGACCTGATGACGTTCCTGGTCTACACGGCGGCCGATCCGCTGCCGTCCGGCGTGGCGGTGGGCGATTTCAAGCGCATCCCGCGTGGCACGAAAGTGAAGGTCGACGATATCGAAATCTTTCGTACCGGCAGTTCCGGCTCGATCGTGTTCGGCCACGCGATGTCGCCGGACGGCGCCAGCGAATTCGGCTGGACCTCGACCCGCAACTTTGCCGGCAAGTTCGTCAACGAGACGCTCGGCGAAGTGCCGCCCGCGCGCGGCGGCGGAAAATTCGGTCCCAACGCCGCCTGGTCGGGAGGTCAATTCATCGGTCAGCGAACGCTGGTGGAAATCGTCGATTTCAAGCTGGAAATCGAACGCATCACCCTCGACACGCTGGCGCCTTACCTCGCGCTGGTGAAGGCAGCCGCGGCAGACAACGTCTCGGTCGCCATCAACAGCGGATTTCGATCATACCCTGAGCAGAAATTTCTCTTCGACGGCTTCACGCGGCACCTGCCCGGCTTCAACACCGCGGCACCGCCAGGGACGTCAAAGCATCAAAACGGCATTGCCTTCGATATCAGGGTGGCCGGCGGCGATGGCGATCCGGTTTACGAATGGCTGAAGAAGAACGGTCCGGCTCATGGCTTCGTTCGAACCGTCAACAAGGAGCCGTGGCACTGGGAGTTCGACAAGGTCAAGGCGGACAAGGCCATCGCGCTTCGTACCTTCAAGACCGCCAACGTCCACGTCTAGAGCATGCTTCAACTGCGTTGAATCATGCTAGTCGATCATCTTGTTGTTTGAGCGCGATCTTTTCGGAAAACCGGCGTCCACTTTTCCGGATCACGCTCCAGGCCAGCGCCGTCCGCCGGGTGATGCGCCCCTTCGCTGCGATGCGGGCGCTTCGATCTATCCCGTTATCGGCGTGTACCTAAGGATGCCCCAGAAGAGCGTGACGAAAGCGACCACGACGAGGTTCACCACGGTCTCGTTCATGCCGCCACATTGAACACGGAGTCGGTGCCAAAGGGAGTTCGTGCGCGCCCTGATCGTGCACATGAAGGTCGGCCATGGCCAACGAAGATTCCAGATCGTGAAGTACAACGGATCTGCCAAGCGGCAGTCGAAACGAAGAGGCCGACCGAGGCGAGCCTGCCATGTCATTGAAAGTGAGAAAGGTTTGGTAGCGAGAGGCGTGTTGGTCACGACAGCCGACAGATTTTGCCCGCAATCACTGATCTTGGAAGCTGGCGGCAGTCGATGATCGGGAGGTCTACCGGCGTTTAGACTGGCGATCTTGTAGCGCCTCGCCTTGAAATTTGGATTTCAGTAACTCGCTTCTTGTAAGTTCGAATAGCTGGACGCTTGGTTCACCAGCCAGCATCTCAATCAAACACATGTAATACTTTAACGGCAATTCTTGCAGCCATTGCAGGGGTTACGCCGCGTATCTTGTGAACTCAGGCGAAGTTTTGAAAGTGAAACTAAAGCGCCAGCGTGTGGCAATGACTGTCACCTTGGTCCAGCGCGTGAACCGGCGAACTCCCGCTCCTGGTGTCGGTTTTCAAAAACCGAAGTAGTAGACGATGTAAACCGTTGCCAGCACCATCAAGCCGCTAGCTATCCAGCCTCCCGCATATGAGGAATCGTGGGTTTCTGGCCTGTCAACCATGGTATCGGGTAAATGCATTGTCACCTCCCGAGCAATTTTATTGTCACCTCCCGAGCAATTTTGATGTGTACCTGACTATGACTCCTTCGCTTGAAAAAGGTTCAAAAACGAAACCCCGCTCGGGGAGAACGGGGTTTCCAAATCGACAGCTATATCGGGTCTGGGGGCTGTCGATGCTATTTAAAACCAGAGATTGAATTCATCGCATTGTCCAACCCCGCAAAGCCGGAGAGGAGACGAGGTTGTCACCTATGTCTTAGGTACGATCTGTTACCCATGTCTCCGGGCTGGACACTATAGTGATGGTAGCGAGAGAGGGACTCGAACCCCCGACCCCAGGATTATGATTCCCGTGCTCTAACCAGCTGAGCTACCTCGCCACGGTTCACTGTCACGGCACACTCTACCGCATTCGCGAACGCGCGGCATATAAGGAGTGGGTCAACGGCCTGTCAAGCAAAGCCGGTCGCCCGGCCAAGTGCCTGCGAACGGGACTATTTCGGCCGGATCGAGGGGTCCCCGCCGGGGCTGCCGGGCGGTGGAATCACCGGCGTATTGCCGACATCCGGCGCCGGTGCGTGCATTTCGGGATCAACCCCGGTGGGCGGGCACAGCACACCGTCGGAACGGGCCAGTTTGTCACCTAGTGGCTCGGCCCGCTGGCCGGTCGTGGTCCCTTCCGGAACCAGCGCGCCGGGTTGCGCACCCTGCCGCATCGGTGCGCAATTGGTCACGCGCGAAGGCGATGGCGGCGCGGTCTGGGCCGGGGGAGTGACCGGGCCAGGCGGGGCCTGTGCGGAAGCCTCTCCGGAGGCCGCCATCAACATACACGAAAGCAATATTGCGCGATTTATTCCCATGCAGGGAAAACGACCGGTGTCCCTGCTGGTTCCGGATTAATTTTCCGTTGTCGCAAACCGGCGTCCACTTCGCTTGAAAACGCTATGGTGATCAGGCCTTGCGGAACCGGATCAGTGAAAAGTGCCCCATCGGCGGCATCGGCCGCCGTTCGGTCAGGCTGACGCCGCCGTGTTTGGCGGCCCAGTCGGTCAGCCGCGCCCACGGAAATTCCGGACGCCAGCCGAGCCGGCGCGCCAGCGGCGCGAACGCCAGTTCGAACAGCCGGCGCGGGCCGCTTTCGGCGCCGATGTGGTTGACCAGAATGAGTTCGCCGCCGGGTTTCAGCACGCGGATGAAATCATCCAGCGTCCGTTCCGGATCCGGCACTGCGGTAATGACATATTGCGCCACCACCGCATCGAAGAACGAATCCCTGAAGGCGAGATTCTTGGCGTCCATCACCGCGAGCGTTTCGACATTGGTAAGGCCGAGCGTGCGCACGCGCTTGAGCGCCCGGCGCAGCATCGGCTCGGAAATATCGACGCCGCATAGTTGAGTGCTGCGTGAATAATCCGACAGCGAGAGTCCCGTACCGACACCGACATCGAGGATGCGCCCACCGATCTTGTCGGCTTCCACGATGGTCGACTGCCGGCCGGCGTCGAACACCTTGCCGAACACGAGGTCGTAGACCGGCGCCCAGCGCCCATAAGCCTTTTGGACCCCTTCGCGGTCGATGTCCCCAGCCATTTCCTGACGCCCCGAACTTTTTTTAGCCGCGTATGACTTCGGCGAGCGGCGCCGTTTCCTGCACCGCTGCCCTCGATGCCGCATGCCTTGCGGTCGCGCTCTTGATGAATCCGCCGCCGAGCACGCGCGCCTGTCCGCCCGCAGCGTCGTAGAACACGCAGGCCTGGCCCGGCGATACGCCCTCTTCGCCAGCGACCAGTTCGACTTCGTGGCCGCCATCGACCGCACGCAGCCACGCCGGTTGCGGCGGGCGCGTCGATCGCACCCGCACGAACATCTCGATGCCGTCGCCGATCACACTATCCAGCGGACCGTCGCCGATCCAGTTGACGTCGCGCAGCACGATCCGATCCATCCGCAACGCCTCACGCGGTCCGACCACGACGCGGCGGCTCGCGGCATCGAGCTTGACGACATAGAGCGGCGCGCTGGAGGCGATGCCCAGACCCTTGCGCTGGCCGACGGTGAAATGAACGATGCCCTGATGCTGGCCGATAACATGCCCGCCGAGATCGACGATATCGCCGGGCTCGATCGCGCCGGGCTTCAGGCGGCCGATGATGTCGGTGTAACGCCCGGTCGGCACGAAACAGATATCCTGGCTGTCCTGCTTGTCGGCGATTTCAAGTCCGAAGCGACGCGCCAGTTCGCGCACCTGCGGCTTGCTCATGTCGCCAAGCGGAAAGCGCAGATAATCGAGTTGCTCGCGCGTGGTGGCGAACAGGAAGTAGCTCTGGTCGCGATCGCTATCGGCGGCGCAAACCAGCGCACGCGATCCGTCGGCCAGCGCGCGTGACGCGACATAGTGCCCGGTCGCCAGCGCTTGCGCGCCCAGTTCGCGTGCGGTCGACAGCAGATCGCGAAACTTGATCGAGCGGTTGCACTCTATGCACGGCACCGGCGTCTCGCCGAGCGCGTAGCTGTCGGCGAAATTGTCGATCACGGATTCGCGGAAGCGGCTTTCGTAATCGAGCACGTAATGCGGAATGCCGATCCGCTCGGCGACGTTGCGGGCATCGTGGATATCGCGGCCGGCGCAGCAGGCCCCCTTGCGATGGGTCGCCGCGCCATGGTCGTAAAGCTGCAACGTGATCCCGACCACGTCGTAGCCCTGGGACTTCAGCAAGGCAGCCGTCACCGAGGAGTCGACACCGCCTGACATGGCGACCACGATCCGTGTGTCCTGGGGGCGACCTTCGAGATCCAGACTGTTTCGCATGGCAGGGGTCATCAACTTCAATCGCGAGCATGACGCGGCTCGCGGCCAGGGTTAAAAAGCCTTTTATATATAAGGCCTTAGGATATCTTTCGGCCAGATCGGGCCGGATTTGAGGCCGCTCTTTAATATAGGCCGTATTCCCGCGAAGCAATCAGCCGAACCCTCTTTTGGAGCGGCTCCAGACGGCAAATCTTGCCGCCGGGCAGAAATGGGGGCCTTGGCAACGTTCCCGCAGCCGGCACCTCTCCTTCGTAAGTAATTGAATATGAACGAATATCCTTCTCAGGCGCGGCTGGCCCGGTCCTTGCTGAATGGTAGTCAGGATTTCAGCGAGGGTTCGCCGGTGGTCAACGTCACGTCAGAAGTATTGGCAAGCGCGTCTGTTCAGAACGCCACGGCGCGGTCCGCCCGGCAGGATTCCAGCCCGCCGGCCGGAAACGACAGCTTTGCGTCGCTGATCGACAGCAATGCCGCCGCCAGCAGAAGCGACAACCGCGCTCAGGATAATTCCCCGGACACTTCTGCCCCCTCCGCTTCCCAGGCGCCCGCCCCGCGTCGCGCCGACGATGCGCAAGGACCATCCGACAGCCGCTCGCGCGACAATACCGCCGCATCCGACAATGCCGCGTCCGACAAGGCCGCCCGCAACGATACGAACGATCGCGATGCCGCCGTCAAAGGATCTGACGACGCCAATGCGGGCGCCAAGACCGGCAAAACAGCCAAATCGAAATCCGATGCGGCGAAATCCTCCGACGCAAAGTCCGACGACAGCAAGGACGCGTCGACCAAGTCTTCCGGCGATGCCTCGACGGCCGATCAGGCCGGAGCTCAGCAGGATGCCGTGGCCGCCGTGACGGCCGACGCCATCGCCGCCGCGATTCCCGTTGCTACCGCGCCCGCGGTCACGCCCCCTGTAACGCCCGCGACCGACAAGGCGGCAGCGCCGCTTGCGATCGCCGCCGCTGCGATTGCCGCCTCCAGTGCGGTGGCCAACGCTACGACTCCCGCCGGTACCGATGCCGGTACGGTGACGGCGCCGAACGCCGCCAAGGTCGACACCACCAAGACCGACACCCAGGCCGCGGCCGGCGACGCCGCAACCGCGCAGGCCACGGCCGCCGACGCGACCGCCACCGCCGGCATTGCGCTCGCCGCATCCACAGCCGCCAAGACGCCCGGCGCGTCGAAAGGCGCGACGCAGATCAAGGCATCCGTGACCGCCAAGGAAGGCGCAACCACCGCGAAGCCGGGCGACACCACCGACGCGAAGGCAACCGCGACCGGCGACACCGCCGCCATCGTTCCCGCCGGCACGCCGCAGGCGGCTGTTGCAGGCAAACCGAAAAACGAGAACGGCATCATCGATGCCGTGAAGGGCGACCCGTCAGGTAATTCCGCGCCGGCCACCGTCGCCCACGGGCATGCGGTCGCCGTGGATGCAGGCCAGACGTTGGCGAATACTCCGGGCAGCGGCCTGCCGGGCGCCGCCGCCATCCAGGCGCAGCAGCCATCCGCGACATCAGCGCCTGCTGCGGCGGCACAGTTGACCGTCACAGCCGCGACGAGCGACGCGGTGCCGCTGAGCGGCGTCGCGATGGAGATCGCGACTTCGATCCAGAGCGGCAAGAGCCGTTTCGAAATCCGGCTCGACCCCGCCGACCTCGGCCGCATCGACGTCCGCATCGATGTCGACCGCAACGGCCAGGTGACCTCGCATCTGACGGTCGAGAAGCCGGAAACGCTTTCGCTGTTACGTCAGGACGCTCCCCAGCTGCAGCGGGCGCTGGACGACGCCGGATTCAAGACCGGCGGCGGCGGACTGCAATTCAGCCTGCGCGACCAGTCGTCTTCCGGCCAGAACGGCGGCAACGACAATGGCCGCAACGCGCAGCGGCTGGTGATCAGCGAAGACGATACCCTCCCGGCCACGACAATGGCGGGACGAACCTATGGCCGCATGCTCGGATCGAGCAGCGGCGTCGACATCAGGATCTGAGGAGAACGGCATGACAACAGGCGCAGCAACAACAGCCCCACCGGTCGTCTCGGGC
The DNA here is from genome assembly GCA_038244925.1 of Hyphomicrobiales bacterium. Classification (GTDB taxonomy): domain Bacteria; phylum Pseudomonadota; class Alphaproteobacteria; order Rhizobiales; family Xanthobacteraceae; genus Bradyrhizobium. The sequence continues at coordinate 54,078 of JBBRSX010000013.1, forward strand.
ACGACGGACCTTCCTTCCAAATCGGGATCCTCCCTCGGTTCGAACACCGGCGCGACGCTGGCCGGAAATTTCCAGACGTTTCTGACGCTGCTGACGACGCAGTTGCAGAACCAGAATCCGCTCGATCCGCTGGACACCAACCAGTTCACCCAGCAGCTGGTGCAGTTCGCAGGCGTCGAACAGCAACTCAAGACCAACGATCAGTTGACCTCGCTGCTGACGCTGCAGCAGACCGCGCAGTCGACGCAGGCGCTGGGCTTTGTCGGCAAGACCGCGGTAGTCGACGGCAGCACCGCGAACATGGTCAACAAATCGGCGGTGTGGGATCTGAATGTTCCGACGGCTTCCACGGTGAACATCTCGATCACCAACAGCACCGGACAAACGGTCTATAGCAACAGCTACGCTGTCGGCGTCGGCGACAATCAAACCTTCGGCTGGGACGGCAAGGGCACCGACGGCACGCAATGGCCGGACGGCAAATACACGCTCACCGCCACCGGCACCGACAACAACGGTCAGACCGTCGCCATTGCGACCGGCATTCAGGGCACGGTCAACTCGGTGGATCTGACCCAGTCGCCGCCATTGCTCACCATCAACGGGCAGACCTACACGGTCAGCCAGATCAAGGCGATCGTCGGCTAGAGCTTTTTCGAGCGAAGCATGCCCCCGGACTTGATCCGGGGGTGGGCGCCGGTTCGCGTAAAGAAAACGCGTCAAGACAAAGATCCGCCGCCCGCCACGCGGGTAGCGCCCCCTCAACACCACCCAGACCCTTCGGCCCGGCATTGCCGGGCCGAACGGCTTTGTGGGGCAATTTCAAGGAGATTCGTATTGGAGGGTTGGGCTTAGGCAAATTTTAAGCCGGGGGGCGTAGGTTGTTACCTGTGAGTTCAGTGGTTGAGAGTTTGTGAGTACGCCATGACAGAACCCCATCGCCCGAGGGTAAAATACGTCATCGGGCCTGACGGCAGTCCGTTAACAATTGCGGACTTGCCCGCGCCCGGAACCAAACGGTGGGTGATCCGCCGCAAGGCCGAAGTCGTTGCCGCAGTTCGCGGCGGCCTGCTCTCCCTTGAGGAGGCGTGCAGCCGCTACACACTGACGGTGGACGAGTTCCTGTCTTGGCAGTTTTCCATCGATCAGCATGGCCTGGCCGGCTTGCGGACCACCCGGATCCAGCAATATCGCCAGTAATCTCTGCCGAACCGAAAGATTTGATGAAAACCGGCTTCGTTTCACGAGGCCGGTTTTTTCCATGCCGAACTTTCGTCGCTGTTCTTAACCTTCGTTAACCATATGGAAACCATCACCTAGGCAATAATTGCCCAGTCGGTCCCTTGGGCCGAATCCCTGGGGGCGGTTGGTGCAAAGTCTCGTTGCTTTCCTGAGAAGTCTGGGTGCTTCGCGGTTGATGGCCATGGTCGCCGTCACCACCGCGCTGATCGCATTCTTTGCGTTCGTCATCATGCGCGTCACGACGCCGCAGATGACCACCCTGTTTACCGACCTCACCGCCGACGACTCCTCCGCCATCATCAAGGACCTGGAACGCCAGGCGATCCCCTTCGAATTGCGTAACGAAGGCGCCGTGATCATGGTGCCGAAGGACAAGGTCACCCGGCTGCGGATGAAGCTGGCCGAAAACAACCTGCCCAAGGGCGGCGGCGTCGGCTACGAGATCTTCGACAAGTCCGACGCCCTCGGCACCACCAGTTTCGTCCAGAACATCAATCATTTGCGCGCGCTGGAGGGCGAACTCGCCCGCACCATCCGCGCCATCGACAAAATCCAGGCCGCCCGCGTCCACCTGGTGCTGCCGGAACGGCCGCTGTTTTCGCGCGAAACCCCGGAGCCGTCGGCCTCGATCGTGGTCCGGGTCCGCGGCAGCCTCGAGCCGGCGCAGATCCGCGCCATCCGCCATGTGGTCGCCTCCGCCGTCAACGGGCTGAAGCCGCAGCGGGTGTCGATCGTCGACGAGGGCGGCCGGCTGCTCGCCGACGGCGCCAGCAGCGACAACGAAAGCACCGTCGGCGACGAGCGCCGCTCTGCCTTCGAGAAGCGGATGCGCAACGAGGTCGAGGCGATCGTCTCCTCGGTGGTCGGCCAGGGCCGCGCCCGGGTCCAGCTCACCGCCGATTTCGACTATAACAAGATCACCCAGACTTCGGACAAGTTCGATCCGGAGGGCCGGGTGCTGCGCTCCAGCCAGAGCCGCGAGGAATCCTCGGCGACCGCCGGCGACAGCGGTCAGGTCACCGTCAACAACGAACTCCCTGGCAACCAGGCCAACAGCGGCCCGATCGCGCGCGACCAGAGCAAGAAGAGCGAAGAAACCAACAATTACGAGATTTCGCGCACCACCAAGACCGAAGTCACCGAGGTCGGAAAGGTCAACCGGATCTCGGTCGCGGTGCTGGTCGACGGCGCCTATACCAAGAACGAAAACGGCGAAATGGTCTACGCCGACCGCAACAAGGAACAGCTCGACCGCATCGCCACCCTCGTGCGCTCGGCGATCGGATTCGACCAGAAGCGCGGCGACCAGGTCGAGGTCGTCAACCTCCGCTTCGCCGAAGCCCCGTCCGTCCCCCCGGTCGTGGAGCCGACCGGCCTGCTCGGCATGCTGCAATTCACCAAGGACGACGTCATGTACGTCATCGAGCTCGGCGTCATGATGCTGCTCGGTCTCGTGGTGCTGTTCATGGTGATCCGCCCGCTGGTCAAGCGCATCCTCGCCGCCGAAGTCGTCCCTTCACTGACCGGCGAAGGCGCCCACCCCGCCTTGACCGACGGCACCACGCATGGGCCGGACGGCCAGCCGCTGCTTCCCGGCGGCGCTGGAGCGCTGATCGACGTCGCCCAGGTTCAGAGCCAGGTCCACGCCCAGGCCGTGCACCGGGTCGGCGAACTGGCCGAACGCAATCCGAACGAAACCGCGGCCATTGTTCGTCAATGGCTCAGCGAACCCGCCGAGTCCTGACATGGCCGTACCGCAAACCACGAATACCAGCGACATCACCACGGTCATCTCGGCACTGGCAAGTCGTCAGGCCACCCGGCCCCAGAGCAAGCCGTTGAGCGGCCCGAAGCGCGCCGCCATCCTGATGCTGGCGCTCGGCGAGCAATATGGCGGCAAGGTCTGGGCGCTGCTCGACGACGACGAGGTGCGCGAATTGTCGATCCATATGTCGACGCTCGGCAACGTCGAGGCCGACGTGGTCGAGGACCTGCTTTTGGAATTCGTTTCGCGGATGTCGGCCTCCGGCGCGCTGATGGGCACCTTCGACGCCACTGAACGGCTGCTGCAGCAATATCTGCCTTCCGAGCGCGTCACCGGGATCATGGACGAAATTCGCGGCCCCGCCGGCCGCAACATGTGGGAGAAGCTCTCCAACGTCCAGGAAGAGGTGCTCGCCAATTACCTCAAGAACGAATACCCGCAGACCATCGCGGTGGTGCTGTCGAAGCTCAAGCCGGAGCATGCCGCCCGCGTGCTGGCGATCCTGCCCGAGGACCTCGCGCTCGACGTGATCGGGCGCATGCTGAAGATGGAAGCGGTGCAGAAGGAAGTCATCGAGCGCGTCGAGCAGACGCTGCGCACCGAATTCATGTCCAACCTGTCGCAGACCCGCCGCCGCGACGCCCACGAGGTGATGGCCGAAATCTTCAACAATTTCGACCGCCAGACCGAGACCCGCTTCATCACCTCGCTGGAAGAGGAAAACCGAGAATCCGCCGAGCGCATCAAGGCGCTGATGTTCACCTTCGACGACCTGATCAAGCTCGACGCCGGTTCGGCGCAGACGCTGATGCGCAATATCGACAAGAGCAAGCTCGGCATCGCGCTAAAGAGCGCCAATGAGGAAGTGCGCAGCTTCTTCCTCGGCAACATGTCGGCCCGTGCCGGCAAGATGCTGATGGACGACATGGCGGCATTGGGACCGGTGCGGCTGCGCGACGTCGACGAGGCGCAGGCGCTGCTCGTCAACCTCGCCAAGGACATGGCCGCCAAGGGCGAAATCACCCTGACCAAGAACCGCGCCGACGACGAGTTGGTGTACTGATGGCCGCACCCGCAAAATTCTTGTTCGACACGGACTTCGGCGCGCCGGACAAGAAGCGCGAGCGCGCCGCGACCGATGCCGAGATCGCGGAGAAGGTCGCGGCCGCCGAAGCCCGCGCCTACCGCGCCGGCTACGAGGCGGCGCAACGCGAAGCCAAGGCGGAAAGCGACCGCCGCTCGGCGCTGGCGCTCGAGGAAATCGGCATCGCCATCAAGGGCATCGCCACGCGCTTTTCCGGCATCGAAACCCGGATGGAGACCGAGGCCGTCGATGTTGCGGTCGCGGTGGCGCGCAAGCTGTGCAACGAGCTGGTTTCCCGCCAGCCGCTCGACGAGATCACGGCGCTGGTGAGCGAATGCTTCTCGCATCTGGTCGCAACGCCGCATCTCGTCGTCCGCATCAACGACCAGCTTTACGACGCCGCCCGCGACAGGATCGAACGGCAGGCTGCCCAAAGCGGCTTCGAGGGCCGGCTGGTGATTCTGGCCGAACCGGCCATCGCCCACGGCGACTGCAGGATTGAATGGGCCGACGGCGGCGTGGTGCTGGAGCGCGCCGCCATCGAAGCCAAGATCGACGAACTCGTCGGGCGCTACATGGCGTCCCGCGATCAGGCCGGAAGCTGAAGGCCATGAGGACTGAACCATGAGTGACACCGATACACAGGTACCGCTTCCCGATCTCAACGCGGCGGACACCACCCCGATCGACGATCTGGCCTACAACGAGGACGAACAGGCCTCGCGGATCGCGGCCGACCTCGAGGCCGTGTTCGACGTGCCGGTGCAGGTCTCGGCCGTGCTCGGCCGCTCCAAGATGGACGTCGGCGAGCTGTTGAAGCTCGGACCCGGCCCCGTGCTCGAACTCGACCGCCGCGTCGGTGAAGCCATCGACATCTACGTCAACAATCGCCTGGTGGCGCGCGGCGAAGTGGTGCTGGTGGAAGACAAGCTCGGCGTGACCATGACCGAAATCATCAAGGCAGAACGCAGCTAACAATTTTGGCGACACGCGCATAACCCGCGCGAACAGACGAACAGGAGATACACATGCGGCTTCTCATCGTTGGCACATTGAAGGGCCAGCTCACCACGGCCACCAAGATCGCGATGGACAACGGCGCTTCGGTGACCCACGCCGAGGCGATCGAACAGGCGATGGCGGTGCTGCGCGGCGGCAAGGGCGCCGACCTGCTGCTGGTCGACGTCGCCCTCGACATCCGCGAGCTGGTGATGCGGCTGGAGGCCGAGCACATTCACGTGCCGATCGTGGCCTGCGGCATCACCAACGACGCTCGCGCCGCGGTCGCCGCGATCCATGCCGGCGCCAAGGAATACATCCCGCTGCCGCCCGATCCGGAACTGATCGCCGCAGTGCTGGCCGCCGTCGCCAACGATTCCCGCGACCTCGTCTATCGCGACGAGGCCATGGGCAAGGTGATCAAGCTGGCGCAGCAGATAGCGGGCTCCGACGCCTCGGTCATGGTCACCGGCGAATCCGGCACCGGCAAGGAAGTGCTGGCACGCTATGTCCACACCCGCTCCAACCGCGCCAAGAAGCCGTTCATCTCGATCAACTGCGCGGCGATCCCCGAGCATCTGCTGGAGTCCGAACTGTTCGGCCACGAGAAGGGCGCGTTCACCGGCGCAATCGCTCGCCGCATCGGCAAGTTCGAGGAGGCCACCGGCGGCACGCTGCTGCTCGACGAAATCTCCGAGATGGACGTGCGGCTTCAATCAAAGTTGCTGCGCGCGATTCAGGAGCGGGTGATCGATCGCGTCGGCGGCACCAAGCCGGTCCCGGTCGATATCCGCATCATCGCGACCTCGAACCGGAATCTCTCCGACGCCGTGCGCGAAGGCAGTTTCCGCGAAGACCTTCTGTTCCGCCTCAACGTCGTCAACCTGAAGATCCCGCCGCTGCGCGACCGCCCCGCCGACATTCTTGAACTGGCGCAGCACTTCGCCAAGAAGTATGCCGAGGCCAATGGCGTGCCGCTGCGGCCGATTTCCGCCGATGCGCGCCGGGTGCTGACCGCCAACCGCTGGCAGGGCAACGTTCGCGAGCTGGAAAACACCATGCACCGCTCGGTGCTGATGGCGCAGGGCGACGAAATCGGCGCAGAAGCTATTCTTACGCCCGACGGCGACCGCCTCGACCTCGCCAAGACCCCGCCTGCGGTGGCGCATGCCACCTTCGCGGCCGAACAGGTCACTCGCGCGCTGGTCGGACGCACCGTCGCCGACGTCGAACGCGACCTGATCCTGGAGACGTTGAAGCACTGCCTCGGCAATCGCACCCACGCCGCCAACATTCTCGGCATTTCGATCCGCACGCTGCGCAACAAGCTGAACGAATATGCCGACGGCGGCATCCCGATCACGCCGGCCGGCGCCGGCGACTATGCCCGCTTTGCGGCAGCGGGTTAGGCAGATCATCTCCATCGTCATTCCGGGGCGATGCAAAGCATCGAACCCGGAATCTCGAGATTCCGGATTCGATGCTTCGCGTCGCTCCGGAATGACGGATATCCTTTCTCACGAATAACTCGGCGCGTCCGGCTTGCGGAAAATATGTATGGGATCGCCGGGCGTAAACTCGCGCCCGGTGAAGGCCACATAGGCATACAGCGCGAGATAGCCGATCGCGAGCGCGCCGACGCCATAAAGCGCCCAGGCCGCAATCCGCTTCATCAGGTCGTTGTTCCGCATCGACGTTCCGCAGCTAAGGCTGCGAGCCTTCTACTGCGTGCATCCGCGCAACGCCATGGCCCCAGTCCGTCATTATCGGATCAACGTCGGTGCCGACCACCGATATATGGCGGCCGGCGCTCGCGCGCCAGCGAGTGCCATCGGCGCAGCCGCTATCCGGCTGCTACCTTCGCGGGCGGCGGCACGCTCACCGCGAGCTTGCCGTAGCGATCCTTGAAGGCGTCGGTGTCGATCTCTTCGAGCTTGATCGCGCCGCTCATCACGCCGGCCTTCCAGGCGTCATGCTCGGGGTCGTTCTGGAATTCCGGCATCACTTCCTTGGAAAACAGCTCGAGCGATTCGCAGATGTGCTCGTGGGTGTTCTTGCCGGCCTGGTTGAGCAGGATCACCTGGTCGATGTGCGAGTTGCGGAAACGCCGCAGCTTCTTGCGGATGGTTTCCGGCGACCCGATCAGGCCGCCGCGCAGCGCCGCCTCCTGGGCTTCCGGATTCTCGCGCTTCCACTTGTTGTACTCGTCCCACATGTTGACGGTGCCGGGCTCCGGGCGCTGGCGGTTTTGGGACGCGCCGTAAAAGCGCAGCGCGAACTGGAAGAACGTCGCGCCGTCGGCGCGCGCCCGCGCCTCCTCGTCGGTCTTGGCGCACATGAAGAACGAGACCAGCGCCATGTTCGGATTGATCTGGTAGTCCGCGAGCTTCTTCAGCCGCTTGGTAATCGCATTGTAATAAGCGTGCACCCAGGCATGCGCGGCGTCCGCGCTGACGAACTGGAAGCCAAGCGCGCCAAAGCCGTTTTCGCCGGCGCGTTCGATGGTCTGCAGCTGCGAACACGCCATCCACAATGGCGGGTGCGGCTTCTGGACCGGTTTCGGCACCACGTTGCGCAGCGGAATATCGAAATACTTGCCGTGATGTTCGGTGCCCACCTTGGTGAACATCGGAAAGATCGCCTGCACCGCCTCCTCGAACACCTCGCGCTTGCTTTCCATGTCGCGGCCGAACGGCGTCAGTTCGGTGATGGACGCACTTTCGCCCATGCCGAACTCGCAGCGGCCGTTGCTGAGCAGATCCAGCACCGCGACGCGCTCGGCAACGCGCGCGGGGTGATTGGTGGTGAGCTGGAAAATGCCGTGGCCGAGCCGGATCTTCTTAGTGCGCTGGCTGGCGGCGGCAAGAAAGGACTCCGGCGACGGCGAGTGCGAGTACTCTTCGAGGAAATGGTGTTCCACCACCCAAGCGTGGTCATAGCCGCACCGATCGGCGGTCTCGAGCTGCGTCAGCGCGTTCTGGTAGAGCCTGAGCTCGTCGCCCTCTTCCCAGGGGCGCGGCAGTTGCAGCTCATAAAAGATACCGAACTTCATGACGTCTCTCCCGACATTGGTCGTTGTTTTCCGCCAGTGTATTCCCGGGTAACGACCTGTCCAGCCATGCAGAATTCCGCCTGACGAAACGTCGCTTGGGCGCCATGCGAGGGTGCGGCGAAAGGACCGGAAGCGTCCTGACAACGGTGGATGGGTTCCCGTTCTTGATTTAGATCAAGGCGATTATCGAGGCGTCTTCTAGACGTGGCCACAGGTACGGCCCTGAAGCCGCCGATAATTCACAAACCAGATCAAAGCGAGACCCGCATGTCGGCCACCGGCGACGATGCGCGCGGCAGGCCGCGCCGCAAACGCATGGAAATTTTTGCGTTCCTGTTCCTCACCGCGGTGCTGATGCCGGCCTTGGCGGTCGCAACCGTCGGCAGCTACGGGCTTGCGGTGTGGGTGTACCAGATGATGGCGGGCCCGCCCGGCCCTCCGACGCGATGAGCGCAGCGAGGACAATCCCAATGGCCGCACCACACAATGTTATCGATCGTCGGTCGCTCATCATCGGGCGTTTGCTTAATCCCGATCGTGTGGTGGCGCCGCCCGGCGGCGAGATCGCCAGCATTCTGGTGCAGGCGCGGCCGGAATGCCTCGCCGATGTCGAGGCGGCCATCCTGGCTTTGGCAGGATGCGAGATTTACGGCCGCGACCCCATAGGCAAGCTCGTCGTCGTGGTCGACGTACCGGATGCGGGAAGGCTGGGAACGACGCTCAACACCATCGCACTGCTGCCCAATGTCTATTCGGCCGCACTGGTCTTTCACGCCATCGACGCGGCTTCTGCTGGAGAACTGTCATGACCGGACCCAAGCTCGACCGCCGCGAGCTCCTGAAGCTGGAGGCTGCCGGCATGGCGGCTCTGGCCGGGGGCATGGCGACGCCGGCGCTGGCGGCCAACCTCCTCACCGAGCGCGACGTCAGCGAATTGAAATGGGACAAGGCCGCATGCCGGTTTTGCGGCACCGGCTGCAGCGTCATGGTCGCCACCAAGGACAACCGCGTGGTCGCAACCCATGGCGACATCAAGTCCGAGGTCAATCGCGGACTAAACTGCGTCAAGGGCTATTTCCTGTCCAAGATCATGTACGGCCACGACCGCCTCACCAAGCCGATGCTGCGCAAGACCAACGGCAAATACGACAAGAACGGCGAGTTCACGCCGGTGTCGTGGGACGAAGCCTTCGACATCATGGCCGAGAAATACAAGGCGGCGCTGAAAAAGCGCGGGCCGAGCGGGGTCGGCATGTTCGGCTCCGGCCAGTGGACGATCTGGGAAGGCTACGCCGCGCTAAAACTGTTCAAGGCCGGCTTCCGCAGCAACAACATCGACCCCAACGCCCGCCACTGCATGGCATCCGCCGTCGCCGGCATGATGCGTACCTTCGGCATCGACGAGCCGATGGGATGTTATGACGATATCGAGTCCGCCGATGCCTTCGTGCTGTGGGGCTCCAACATGGCGGAGATGCATCCGATTCTGTGGACCCGCGTTGCCGACCGCCGGCTGAGCGCGCCGCATGTCCGCGTCGCCGTGCTGTCGACCTTCGAGCACCGCTCGTTCGACCTTGCCGATATCGGCATGGTGTTCAAGCCGCAGACCGACCTCTATTTGCTCAACGCGATCGCCAACCACATCATCAAGACCGGCCGCGTCAACAAGGACTTCGTCGCCAATCACACGCTGTTCAAGCGCGGCCAGACCGACATCGGCTACGGACTGCGTCCCGAACATCCGTTGCAGAAGAAGGCCACCGGCGCCGCCAAGGCCAACGACGCCACCGATATGACCTTCGACGAATATGCGAAGTTCGTCTCCGACTACACGCTGGAGAAGGCCGCGGAGATGTCGGGCGTGCCGCTCAACCGCATCGAGGCGATGGCCGAACTCTATGCCGACCCGAAGACCAAGGTCGTCAGCTTCTGGACCATGGGCTTCAACCAGCACACCCGCGGCGTCTGGTGCAACAACCTCGTCTACAACATCCATCTGCTGACCGGAAAGATCTCCGAGCCCGGCAACAGCCCGTTCTCGCTGACCGGCCAGCCCTCGGCCTGCGGCACCGCGCGCGAGGTCGGCACCTTCTCGCACCGCCTGCCCGCCGACATGGTCGTGACCAACAAGGCGCATCGCGACATCGCCGAGCGTATCTGGAAACTGCCCGAGGGCACCATTCCCGACAAGCCGGGCTATCACGCCGTACTACAGAGCCGGATGCTCAAGGACGGCCTGCTCAACGCCTACTGGGTTCAGGTCAACAACAATCTGCAGGCCGGGCCCAACGCCAACGAGGAGACCTATCCGGGATTCCGCAACCCGGAGAACTTCATCGTCGTCAGCGACGCCTATCCGTCGGTCACAGCACTGGCAGCCGATCTGATCCTGCCGACCGCGATGTGGGTCGAGAAGGAAGGCGCCTACGGCAACGCCGAGCGGCGCACCCAGTTCTGGCACCAGATGGTCACCGCGCCCGGCGAGGCGCGGTCCGATCTCTGGCAACTGATGGAATTCTCCAAGCGCTTCAAGATGGAGGAAGTCTGGACCGAGGAGTTGCTGGCGAAAAAGCCGGAATACCGCGGAAAGACGATGTTCGATGTGCTCTACGCCAACGGCCAGGTCGACAAGTTTCCGGTGTCCGACATCGAGGCCGGCTATCTCAACGCGGAGTCGAAGGCGTTCGGCTTCTACGTCCACAAGGGCCTGTTCGAGGAATATGCCTCGTTCGGCCGCGGCCACGGCCACGACCTCGCGCCGTTCGACACCTATCATCAGGTGCGCGGCCTGCGCTGGCCCGTGGTCAACGGCCAGGAAACCCGATGGCGGTTCCGCGAGGGCATCGATCCCTATGTAAAGTCCGGCAAGGGCGTCGAGTTCTACGGCTTCCCCGATGGCAAGGCGCGGATCTTCGCTCTGCCCTATGAACCGCCGGCCGAGTCGCCGGATGCGGAATATCCGTTCTGGCTGTCCACCGGACGCGTGCTGGAACACTGGCATTCCGGCACCATGACGCGCCGCGTGCCCGAGCTCTACAAGGCTTTCCCGGAAGCCGTCTGCTTCATGCATCCGGACGACGCGGCCGAGCTCAAGCTTCGCCGCGGCGACGAGATCAAGGTGCAATCGCGCCGCGGCTACATCCGCACCCGGGTCGAGACCCGCGGCCGCAACAAGACCCCGCGCGGGCTGGTGTTCGTGCCGTGGTTCGACGAGGCGCAGATGATCAACAAGGTGACGCTGGACGCCACCGATCCGATTTCGCTGCAGACTGATTACAAGAAATGCGCGGTGCGCATCGAGCGGGTGCAAAGTTCATGATCGGAAGACACTGGCTTCTGGCGCTGGCCGTCATCAGCGCTACCGCATCGACCTCGCTGGTCGCCCAGACTGTGAGCTCAGGTTTGCGCGGCTCGACCCCGCTCAACGAGGAAGGGCCCGCGGCGCCGATGACGCCGTTGCGCAATACCACCGAGAAGGAGGTGCGCAACTATCCGGAGCAGCCGCCGGTGATCCCGCACACCACCGAGGGCTACCAGATCGACATCAACGGCAACAAATGCCTGTCCTGCCACGCCCGCGCCCGCACCGGGGAATCGCAGGCTCCGATGGTCAGCATCACCCATTTCATGGACCGCGACGGCCAGTTCCTGGCCTCGGTGTCGCCACGACGTTTCTTCTGCACTGAATGCCATGTCCCGCAAAACGTGGTGAAACCGCCGATCGATAACGACTTCATCGACATCGACTCCATGCTGAGCCGCGCCGCGCCCGGGGGACGCCGATGAGCACGATCGACCCCGCGGCGCCGCGCAGATCGTGGCTGGCGCGGCTGTGGTCCTTTGTCGTCGAATTGTGGGACGTACTGCGGCGGCCGAGCTCTGTGTTCGGGCTCGGCGTGCTGGTATTCGCGGGCTTCGTCGCCGGCATCGTGTTCTGGGGCGGCTTCAACACCGCGCTGGAACTGACCAACACCGAAAAATTCTGCACCGGCTGCCACGAGATGCGCGACAACGTGTTCTCGGAGCTGAAGCCTACGATCCATTTCTCCAACCGTTCCGGCGTGCGCGCGAGCTGTCCGGATTGCCACGTTCCGCATAACTGGACCGACAAGATCGCGCGCAAGATGCAGGCATCCAAGGAGGTCTGGGGCAAGATCTTCGGCACCATCAATACCCGCGAGAAATTCCTCGACCACCGGCTCGAACTGGCGCTGAACGAATGGGCGCGGTTCAAGGCCAACGACTCCCTGGAATGCCGCAACTGCCACAGCTCGGAATCGATGGACATCACCAGGCAATCGCCGCGGGCCTCAGTGGCGCATCAGCGTTTTCTGTTTACGGGCGAGAAAACCTGCATCGACTGCCACAAGGGCATCGCCCATCACCTGCCCGACATGCGCGGCGTCCCCGGCTGGCAGTAGAGCGTTTTCGAGCGAAGTGGGTACCGGTTCGCGTGAAGAAAACGCGCCAAACAAAGGTTGGCTGGCCCGGAAGGGACCGCTTTCGGCGGCTTGCACTGGCGGCCTGAATGGTTAGCTTGGGGAGGATGAGTCGCGGCCGATACCGGCCCGCTCTCCCCTCCATCTGGACCCCATGACCACCTTTACGCCGCATCAGGATTCCGCGCTCAACGCCGTCGCCGAGTGGATGAAGGCCAAGCCCGGCCGCAACGGCACGCCGCCGGTATTCCGGCTGTTCGGCTATGCCGGAACCGGCAAGACCACGCTGGCGCGGCACATCGCCGACGGCGTCGAGGGCGAGGTGAAATTCGCGGCCTTCACCGGCAAGGCGGCGCTGGTGATGCGCAACAAGGGTTGCGACAACGCTTCCACCATCCATTCGCTGATCTACCGTGCCCGCGAATCCGGGGTCGAGCAGCCGAGTTTTGAACTGTGGGACGACGCACCGGCCTCCAAGGCCAAGCTGATCGTGATCGACGAATGCTCGATGGTGGACGCTGAGTTGGGCCGCGACCTGATGTCGTTCGATTGCCCGTTATTGGTGCTCGGCGACCCCGCGCAGTTGCCGCCGATCCAGGGCGGCGGCTTCTTCACTGAATCAGATCCCGACGCGATGCTGACCGAGGTGCATCGGCAGGCGCAGGACGATCCGATCGTGCGGATGTCGATGGATATCCGCGAGGGCCGCGAACTCGAAATCGGCCGTCATGGCGAAAGCGAAGTGGTGTCGCGCAACGAGCTCGACCCGGACCGGGTGATGCAGGCGGACCAGGTGCTGGTCGGGCGCAACAACACCCGCCGCGCCTACAACATGCGGGTGCGGCAGAAGCAGAACATCGAGGATCCGTTGCCGGTCGCCGGCGACAAGCTGGTCTGCCTGCGCAACAACCGCAAGAAGGGCCTGTTCAACGGCGGGCTGTGGCGGGTGAA
>JBBRSX010000014.1:0-66475 GCA_038244925.1 Hyphomicrobiales bacterium
GCAATGGCTTTACGGCTTATACGTGATCGTCCTGGTGACCGGCTTTGTTGCCACCATCGCCAACTAAAGCTTTCGCTCTCGCCAACTTGACGCCAGCACCGGGGTGTCGAACCCGCACGATTTCACCGTACGCAAGAGCGCGCTCGTCAGTCGCAGCCCTCGCGTCCACCGCATCCCACCGCACGTCGTGACGATCGCGATCGCCCCTCAATTGGATGAGACGGGCGAAGTTAGGCCACTGATTTGCCCGACGGAGCAACGGGAATATTTTTGCGCGAAGGACTGGACAGACTTTTGAGTGATTGGGTGATTTGCCCGTCGTGCCAATTTGTCGCGGGTCAGGTGATCTGGCCTTGGGCGCACCGGTGCGGGTCGATTTCAGGGCGTGCAGCTGCGGGCCGGACGTTGTAACTTGGGACCGCACCGGGAAACGAAACGGAGTTCGAGATTGAGCGTTGCCTTTACCAAAGAAGATAGTGCCGAAACCGCTTCGGAAACCCTGCTGCCGGAACGTCCGGTTTCGCTGCACCCGAACCTTGTTACCGAAGCCGGTTTGAAGGCGCTGGAGTTACAGCTCCAGCAGGCGCGCGAAGCCTACGATGCGGCGAGCAAAATCGATGACGTTAATGAACGGCGGCGGCAGGCAGCCAACCCGTTGCGTGATGCGCGCTACTTTGCGGCAAGGGTTCGCACGGCCCAAATTGTTCCAGAACCCGCTTCGACCGGCGTCGTTGCCTTTGGCAGCACGGTTACCTTCCGCCGTGCCGACGGGCGCGTGCAAACGTATCGAATCGTCGGCGAGGACGAAGCGGATCCCAAGGCCGGATCGATTTCCTTTGTCGCTCCCGTGGCGAAGCTTTTGATGGGCAAGGCCGTTGGGGACGTCGTGGACGTCAGCGGTCAGGAACTCGAGATCACCGCCATCGCATAGGCGAGTCCGGTTGGTACTGGTGTTCCTGCTGCCGGGATTCTATAATTTCGCAACACATGGTGGTTCACGCGAATGTCCGTTGTCTCAAATCGATCTGCTTTCGCAGTCAGCTCTGTCGTGGCCTTGGCCGCGCTTTGTCTCGGCGGACATCCGGCGCACGCCGAGGAGGGCGCGGTGCCCTATTGGGCCTCCGGCTGGTCGTCGGGTTTCCGCGGCGGCCCGACCGCTGATCTGGGTTCGAACGCGCAGGGCTCGAACGCTTATGGCAACGCTGCGGGCTTTGCCGGCAGCAACGCCGGGAGCGGCGAGCTTTTTTCGCGCTACAATTTTTCCAACGGCATGTTCGTCGGCAGCGAACGCGGCGGCCTCGGTCTGGGCGCGAATGGTTTCAGCCAGATCGGCGCCTTCAGCGGCAGTTCCGGGTTCTCCTACGAAGGCGTGCAGTTCGGCTACAACTTCAAGAACGCGCCGGTCTCGGTCTATGCCGGTTTCGACACGCTGAAATACAATCCAGGCCTCGGCAGTCCATTTGCGCCGTTCGATTCCACGTCCAGCACGGTGCCCGGCTATAGCGCGCATGCGGGAGTTGAATTCCGGCCGACGTCGAATCTCAGCCTGTCACTCGGGGCCAGCTTCACCCAACAGTCGGGTAACATCGACGGCAATTCGCTCGCACTGTCCGGTGCTCCCGCGATTGGCATCGTCCCGCGCCGCTAGAGCATTTCCGGTTTAATCCGGGTCATAGCCGGCGGCTCTGAAACAATTGGCGCGTTCGATCGCTGCGTCGCGCTGACGCAACGTAAAGCATCTGATCCAACCCGGCCAAGCCGCCAAATTACCTCGGGCAACGAGACGACTTCTCCATGACAGCCAGCAACCGCATCGTCCTCTCCAGTGACCACGCCGCCATTCAGCTCCGACAGGCCATTGCCGCTCATATCGCGGCGCATGGCTGGGTGGCGGTCGACATCGGACCGACGACGCCGGAAAGCACACATTATCCCAAGCACGGCGAAACGGCGGCGCGCCTCGTCGCCTCCGGCGATTGCCGGTTTGGCATCATTCTGTGCGGCACCGGCCAGGGCATCATGATGGCGGCGAACAAGGTAAGGGGCATCCGTTGCGGCGTCTGCGCCGATACATTCTCAGCCCGCATGATCCGCCAGCACAACGATGCCAACATGCTGTCGATTGGCGTGCGCGTGGTGGGCGAAGGGCTGGCGCTCGACATCGTGGATGCGTTCCTGGCCGCCCGGTTCGAGGGCGGCCGGCATGCGACGCGGGTGGAGATGATTGCGGCGCTGGAGGGGTAGCGCCATTATCACCAACGCCGGCTTTGTGCACTACGCCGCAGCCTCCTTGGCCGCTGATGGCGCGGTGTCCCGGTCCGGTCGCATTCGTATGCCGGCGCCAGTCTCTGCCGCGTTCTGCGGAAGCCCGGCGAAGCGGCGCAGCGCTTCGGCCATTTTCGCACGCGGGCCGGCACCTGTTATCACCACGTCGACCATCGTCAGCGACGAGTGGAAGTGGCCGTGCGCCTGGAGCTGCTCGACCTCGACACCGGCTGCCGCCATCGCTTCGGCATAGGCGATGCCCTCGTCACGCAGCGGGTCGAACTCGCAGGTGGCGACGAATGCCGGAGGCAGGCCGCCGAGCTCGCCACGCAGCGGCGAGGCGCGGGGATCGGTGCGGTCGGCCGGCGAGCAGTAGATGTCCCAGAACCAGAACATCAGCGCGCGCGTCAGGAAATAGCCGGCCGCGTTTTCAGTGTAGGACGGGCGGTCAAAGCTGCAGTCAGTGACCGGGCATACCAGCAACTGGCCTGAGATCGCGGGGCCGCCGCGGTCGCGCGCCAACTGACAGGTGACGGCAGCGATGTTGGCACCGGCGCTCCAGCCCGCGACGGTGACCGGTCCGGGCCGGCCGCCGAGATCGGCCGCATGGTCTGCGATCCAGCGCGTTGCCGCGTAGCCGTCCTCGACCGCCGCCGGGAAGCGGTGTTCGGGCGCATGGCGGTAGCCGACGCTGACGACCATCATGCCGCTGCGGCGGCAGAGGTCGCGGCAGAACGGGTCGTCGGATTGCTCGTCCCCGAGCACCCAGCCGCCGCCGTGGAAATAAACCAGGATCGGATGCGGCCCCGGTGTTGCCGGCCGGTAGAGACGATAGGGCAGCGGACCCGCAGCACCTTGCACCGCGCCGTCGCCGACCTCGCCGACGGGCCGGCCGGGCGGACGGGCCTTGTTGAACTCGCCGAGGAAGTCGCGCGCGCCCTGGGCGCCCATCGACTCGATCGGCGGCAGGTTCATTTCCGCCAGCATGTTCAGCACCAGCCGGACGTCCGGCTGCAGCCGGACGATCTCGCCGTCGTTGCACTGCTCCGCGCCGTTGGGGCCGGTGAGCTTGAAGCCCAGCATGCCGCGCGCGACGACCTCGCCGCAGATGCTGCGATAGGGGCCGACGCCGCCGGTATAGGGCATCACGCCTTGCGGTTTGCCGGGCACGTTGGCGCCGGTGTACCAGGTGTTGGCGAGCCGGTGCAGCGTCAGCGTGGCGCAGTCGGCCATGTGCCGGGCCCAGCCGGCTTGCGCCGTTTCGGTCGGCTCGATGGCGGTAAATCCGGCTTCGCGCATCGCCGACAGCCGATCGACCACCCAATCCACATGCTGTTCGATCGACACCGCCATGTTCGACAGCACCGATGGGCTGCCAGGACCCGTGATCAGGAACAGGTTTGGGAAACCTGTGACGGTGAGGCCGAGATAGGTGTGCGGACCGTCGGCCCAGACGTCGGTCAGCGATTGACCGCCGCGGCCGGTGATCGGATGGATCGCCTTGATGGCGCCGGTCATGGCGTCGAAGCCGGTCGCGAACACGATCACGTCGATATCGAAGCTGCGGTTTTCGGTGGTGATGCCGGAGGCCGTGATCGATTTGATCGGCTCCTTGCGCAGGTTCACCAGCGTGACGTTGGGACGGTTGAAGGTGGCGTAGTAGTTGGTGTCGAGGCAGGGGCGCTTGGCCCCGAACGGGTGATCGAACGGGCTCAGCGCCTCCGCGGTCTCGGGATCCTTCACGAGGTTGCGAATTTTCTCGCGGAACAGGTCGGCGACCACGGCATTGCCGTCGGCGTCGACGCCCTGATCGGCCCAGAGCTGGGTCAGCATGCCGACGAGATCGCCCGCCGCCCACAGTTTTTCGAAGCGCTCGCGGCGCTCGGCGTCGCTGAGCTGCCAGCTGAAGTCCGTCGCCGGCGGCAGCGGCACGCCGGCCATCGACCAGCGGGCCTGCTCGCGGAAGGTGGCGCGGTCGCCCTGCAACAGAGCGGCGCGATCCTCCGGGACCGGACCATTTTTGGCGGGCAAGGCGAAGTTTCGGCGTGCGCTGGAATACGGTGAGGTGCGCGGCCTCGGCGGCAATCAACGGGATCGCCTGGATCCCCGACGAGCCGGTGCCGATCACTGCGACACGCTTGCCGGCTAGATCGACGCCCTGATGCGGCCAGCGGCTGGTGAAATAGACTTCGCCCTTGAAATCCTTGACGCCGTCGATCTCCGGCGGCTTCGGCGCCGAGAGACAGCCGGTCGCCATGATGTAGCTCTGGCACGAAACCGGCGCGCCATTGCTGGTCGTGAGCAGCCAGCGTTGCGCGGTCTCGTCCCATTTTGCCGACGTGACTCTGGTGCTGAAACGGATATCGCGCCGCAGTTCGTAGCGGTCGGCCACGAAGCCGAGGTAGCGCAGGATTTCGGGCTGGGTCGCGTATTTCTCCGACCAGGTCCAGTCGCGCTCCAACTCGGGATCGAAGGTGTAGCTGTAGTCGATGGTCTGGATGTCGCAGCGTGCGCCGGGATAACGGTTCCAGTACCAGGTGCCGCCGACATCGCCGGCCTCATCGAGCGCGACCGCATTGAAGCCGGCCTTGCGCAGGCGGTGCAGGAGGTAGAGGCCGGCAAACCCTGCGCCGACCACCGCAACATCTACCTGTTGCGCGTCGACCTGTTGCGCCGCAGCGCCGCTCGCCTCGGAAGCACGTGCTGCGACTGCTGCGTCTGGCATGCCACTCTCCCTGATTTTTATCTTGTCTGATTTTGTGTTCGACAGGCTATCGCAGCATGCGGAGGTTGTCATCAAGACAAAGTCAAACCTTGCCCGCGGTGGCGAGGCCGTCGACGAACCGACGTTTATCTTTGCGATGCAATGCCTGCGTTGGCGGAGCTATTTCAGCCGGTAAGTTGCGTGGCAACCGACGCATTGCGCCGTGACTTCCGCAAGCCCGGCAAACACCGGCTTCAGATCGCCGGTAACGCTCGCATCCTGGGCGGTGATGGCAAACCGGCTTGCAGCCCGGTGCATCGCGGTGCCGGCATCCTGCATTCCCCGCGGCATATATTTGGAAACTTCCGCAGCCCCGTGCAGCCCGAGTGATGACATTCCAAGCCGCGATTCCGCGAGTTTGGCGGCAACGTCCGCATGACCCATGCCGAGTTGCGTTTGAATCTCCTGCAAGGTTTGCAGATGGTCACGCATGTTGGCCAGCGTTTGCTCGGCCAATGCCGGAGGAAACTTTGCAAACTGCCTGTTGTCCGGAACGCCAGGCGGGGACATGTCGTGGCTGTGCTGATGTTGGGCGCGTGCGATTGTGGCACTGGCGGCGGCCAGAACGGCAGCGACAATGGCTACCAGGATTCGCATGTAGGCTCCTCGGAAGTTCCGTGACGCGATGGCAACCTGACTTTGCCAGCCCGTCGCTGCCTGGCATCGGCAGAAACACAGGCCGCACCGCAACTCTTGCCACAGCATCGGTTTTCCCGACATGATAATGATCATGTTGCAGGCGATCGAACCGTATTTGAAGGGATTGCGCTCCCGACAACAGAAATTCGGCAAGAGCCGGACGGTGTTCCACCGTGGCGATCCCGTCACGGACATCTACGTCGTGCGGAGCGGCGCGATCAATCTGGTCCGGCATCAGAGCGATGGATCGGTTTTAATCCTCCAGAGGGCTGGCCCTGGATCGATTCTGGCCGAGGCGTCCCTCTACTCTGCGACCTATCACTGCGATGCCGTTGCCTTCGACGATACCGTTACAACGGTGTACGTGAAAGCCGCGCTCAAGAAACTGCTCGCGAACAGCCCCGGGTTGAGCAATGTCTGGGCGAATTATCTTGCCGGGGAATTGCAGGGGTCAAGGCTGCGCTCGGAGATCCTTGCCCTGAAAACGGTGGCCGAGAGGCTCGACGCCTGGATCATCTGGAATAGCGGTCGCGCTCCGGAGAAGGGCGAGTGGAAACTCGTTGCCGGCCAGATCGGCGTCAGTCCGGAAGCACTCTATCGGGAAATCGCCAAACGGCGCGGCTGAGCCCGGCGGACGGTTCTATTCATATCCGGCGCGACGCACCGTGACGCGGCATAATCCGTCGCAACCGATCTCGCGCGCCGCCCCGAGCGAGAAGTCGAGCACCCGGCCGCGGGCGTAGGGGCCGCGGTCCTGCACCGGGCAATTGATCTTCTTGCCGTTGTCGAGATTGGTGACGACGAAAATGGTACCGAACGCTTCGGTGCGGTGGGCGCAGGAGACCTCCTTGGCCTTGAAGCGCTTGCCGCGCGCGTCCCAGGTGTCTTCCCAGTAGACCGAGGCTTCCTGGTCGTCGGCGGGCGGCCGAGCGACGCGCCCCATCCACTTGTCCTGAAAACTGTCGGCGACCGCCGGAGCCGAAGTCAATGCCAGCGCCAGCGCGGCGAGCTGCAGCTTCGAAACACCATTGCCGGCGCGGTGGCGATCCCCTGCCATGACACCCAACGTTCTGTTGCGGGACCCGACGGACCCGAAGGAGGTTCGCGAAAGCTCCCTTCCGATCTGGGCGATGGCGTGGCGGTGTCGGGGCGGTATTGCGCCAAATTGGCCGCCGGTCGCAGTGGCATGTGAGCGTCCGCCGCGGCGTCGGGCGGACGGCAAAGGATGCGGTCAGTGGAACCGGGCCATGGTATGTCTGGCGAAAGGCAGGAGGATAAATTGTCCGAGCAGGCCATCGAAACGTTGATTACCAACGCCATTCACAGCGCCTTTATCAAATATCCCGAGGGCGACGGCGGTCCGAACCTCGATTACGAATGGATCGCACCGGACCAGAGCGCGCATATTACCAAGGCGATCCTGCGGGACCTTGCGGCCAACGGCTATCAGATCGTCAGGAAGCTCGCTTGAGGCGGAGCGGGCGTTAAGAACGCGCTAGCCAAAATCCGGCAGGCTTTAACGGATCGGGTAGCAAGTCGTTGATGGTGGCAGACGGCCGCGCTGGAAAAGCCGCGCGTTGCTTCGCATAATCGCCGAATGGCAAATAGCCTCTGGACCACGGAGTATTTCAGCTGCCCCAATTGCGGGCTGCCTTACGTCGCGACACGGGAGCATCATCCCGACAAGCGATCCGGCAGTTTCAGTTGCGAGGTGTGCGACGGCAAGGTGCACGCCTGGTCCGGCAACCACGATTTCTTCGACTGGAAAGTCGATCAGGTAAACGCGCCCGTGTTCGGCAGACGTTGGGGGTGAGCGCGCGCGGCAAGCGCGGCGCGCCGTCAGTGATCCAGCTGGGCGCGTTGGGCTGAAATGAATTCCAGCGCCGCCATATCGAGGCTCAGCGCCCGAAATACTTCGGCGGCCAATCCATGGAGCCGGGTAAGCCTCGCGTCGATGTTAAGTCGCGTTTCGATCTCAAGTCTTGCTTCGATATCACCGGTGACCGGCGCGACATCGCGGGTGTTCCGGTAATCCCCAAAACGAATGATCTCCGCAGCCACAGCCAATCCCTCCCGATCGGAAATGTCACAATCCCGAGGCCACGGTAACGGGCATGCCGTTATCGGCAGTTAAGAGCCGTTTCGTGTCTGCGTGAATGGTTAATGGTTTCGAAACAGGCTCGATCCGCAGGGATGGCGTCGGGTTTAATTTCTAGTTTGCTGGTTCGGAGGGCCCGTCGCGCTCGTGGGCAGATCGACAGTGCGTTGCCGCAACGAATTTTCTTGGCGGAAATTTAGAGCCTTCCCATAATCGCATGGTCGATTCGGGAGGGCACGATGCTGAATGCATTGATTTCGGTTGGCGGGGTCTTGGTCGGTGCTTTGATTGTTTCAACTGTCTGGCTTTTAGGAGCCAGCCTTCTTGAGATGACTGGTAACGCCAAACGCAAGATCGGCGATTTGCACGATCCGGGCTTTCATCCGAGTTCGGCCGGCAATCAATCGTAAGGCCAGATCGATCCTGAGGCGCGGTCTTCGGAGCCGCCATGATTGGCGGCTTCGCCTCGGCCGTCTGAGCCGTCGCTTCGTGCGTACCGAAGCCAGTAGAGGGGAAGCACTGGCGATCCCAGCAGGATTCGAACCTGCAACCCACGGAGTAGAAATCCGTTACTCTATCCAGTTGAGCTATGGGACCGTCTGGGCGGTGTTCCGCCGGGCCTTTGGGTACCGGGCTGGTACCTTGCCCTTTGTAGCACTGCCAATATGAAAAATCCGCTGCCCCGCCAAGCCCATCGAACCGATTTCCACGAGCTTGCGACCAAGGCAGACGGCGGGCCATTGCTTATGGCGCGCCGTTGACCCAAAGCTTGCGCCGGCCAATCCCCGCCGGCTGAGGCCTCGCGACCACTTTTGGACTGCCAACGCCATGCCTGCTGCGACTTTTTCGCAAGCCTTGTCGACCGCCATCAGTCCGTCACCATTTTGCGCATTTTTGACCGTATCGCGGCGTTTGTCCGCGCTGGGAGTTCCGTCATGACCGGTTTTGTCCGCGCCATCCTCGTTTGCGCCACGCTGGCGCTTGGCCTGATCCCGGCGCTAGCAGCCGACAAGGCGTTCAAGCGCGACGATCTCGCCGATTCCGCGATCAAGCTGGAGGCCCAGATCAAGAGCGAGGCGGGGCCGGTCAGCAAGTCCAGCGCGACGCTGCGCAACGACGCCGACGCCGCCTTCAAGCGGCTGGATTTCCGCACCGGGCTGCAAATCCTCGGTCAGGTCGCCGCCACCACGCCGCAGGACGGTGCCAACTGGCTGAAACTCGCCAAAACCATCTTCCAGATCCGCTCCTCTTCGTCGACCGAACAGACCTTCCTGCTCGAGCGCGCCTCGACGGCGGCCTATATCGCCTATCAGCGCGCTGGAAATCCCGGCGAGGAGGCCGATGCGCTGGCGGTGCTCGGCCGTTCCATGTCCGAACGCAAACTGTGGCGGCCGGCGCTGGATAGTTTCCGGCTGTCGCTCGACTTGCGCGAGGTCGCAGATGTCAGAGGCCAGTACGAGAAGATGCGCGACGAGCACGGCTTCCGGCTGCTGGATTACACCGTCGATTCCGACGGCGCCTCGCCGCGGGCCTGTTTCCAGTTCTCCGAAGACCTCGCCAAGCGGGTCGATTTCGCGCCGTACCTGACGCTGGCCGGCACCGACAAACCTGCATTGTCGGCCGAGGGCAAGCAGCTCTGCGTCGACGGGCTGAAGCACGGCGAGCGCTACAACATCAATCTGCGCGCAGGGTTGCCGTCCACCGTCAAGGAAAGCCTGCCGAAGTCGGCCGAGTTCAACATCTATGTCCGCGACCGCAAGCCGTTCGTGCGCTTCACCGGTCGCGCCTATGTGCTGCCGCGCACCGGCCAGCGCGGCATCCCGCTGGTCAGCGTCAATACCCCGGCGGTGAACGTCAACGTGTTCCGGATCGGCGACCGCAACCTGATCAACACCGTGATCGACAGCGATTTCCAGAAGACGCTGAGCCGCTACCAGCTCTCCGATCTCGGCGACGAGCGCGGCCAGAAAGTCTGGACCGGCGAACTCGCCACCGCGACCACGCTGAACCAGGACGTCATCACCGCGTTCCCGGTCGACGAGGCCCTCGGCAATCTGCTGCCCGGCGTCTACGTCATGACGGCGGCGCCCAAAAGCCCCGGCAGCGAAGATGACGGCACGCTGGCGACGCAATGGTTCATCGTCTCGGACATGGGCCTGACCGCGTTTTCCGGCAATGACGGCATTCATGTATTTGTCAATTCGCTGGCTTCCACCGAGGCGGTCGGCAAGGCCGAAGTCAAGCTGGTCGCGCGCAACAACGAGATACTTGCCACGCGCAAGACCGACGACGCCGGGCATGTGCTGTTCGAGGCCGGCCTGGCACGCGGCGAGGGTGGCCTGTCGCCGGCCTTGCTGACGGTCACCAGCGAGAAGGCCGACTACGCCTTCCTCAGCCTCAAAACGAGCGCCTTCGATCTCACCGATCGCGGCGTCGCCGGGCGGGAAACCCCCGCCGGCGCCGACGCCTTTGTCTATGCCGAACGCGGCGTCTACCGCTCCAACGAGACCGTCTACCTGACCGCGCTGCTGCGCGACGGACAAGGCAACGCCATGACCGGCGGGCCGATGACCCTGGTGATCGAGCGGCCGGATGGCGTTGAATACCGTCGGGCGCAGTTGCCGGACCAGGGCGCGGGCGGCCGTTCCATGGCGGTGCCGCTCAATTCGGCGGTCCCGACCGGGACCTGGCGGGCACGGGCCTACACCGATCCCAAGGGAAGTTCGGTCGGCGAAACCACCTTCATGGTCGAGGATTACATCCCCGAGCGGATCGAATTCGCCCTTACTGCCAAGGACAAGCTGATCAAGGCTGAAGTTCCAGTCGAACTGAAGGTCGACGGGCATTTCCTCTATGGCGCCCCGGCGTCCGGGCTGCAGCTCGAGGGCGACATGCTGGTGGCGCCTGCGGCGTCCGGCCGTCCGGGCTATCCCGGCTACCAGTTCGGCGTCGCCGATGAGGACACTTCCAGCAACGAGCGGACCCCGATCGAGAACCTGCCGGAGGCCGACGCCAACGGCGTCGCGACCTTCCCGGTGTCACTGGCAAAACCGCCGTCCTCGACCCGGCCGCAGGAGGCCCAGTTCTTCATCCGCATGGCGGAGACCGGCGGCCGCGCCGTCGAGCGCAAGCTCGTTCTTCCCGTGGCGCCTGCGGTGAACCTGATCGGCATCAAGCCGCTATTCGGCGACAAGAACGTCGCCGAGGGCGACAAGAACGTCGCCGAGGGCGACAAGGCCGAGTTCGACGTGGTGTTCGTCGCCCCCGACGGCAAGCAACTTTCACGAAACGGCCTGCGCTACGAACTCCTGAAGATGGAGTCCCGGTATCAATGGTATCGCCAGAACTCGTCGTGGGAATACGAACCGGTCAAATCGACCAGCCGCGTCGCCGACGGCGATCTGACGCTGACCGCCGACAAGGCGGCGCGGGTGAGCCTCGCGCCGCAGCCCGGCCGCTATCGGCTCGACGTCAAATCGAATGACGTGGACGGACCGATCACCTCGGTGCAGTTCGACGTCGGCTGGTATTCCGACGGCAGCGCCGACACGCCGGATCTGCTGGAGACCTCAATCGACAAGCAGGAATACGCGTCGGGCGATACCATGGTGGTGTCGGTCAATGCCCGCACGGCGGGCAAGCTCACCATCAACGTGCTCGGCGACCGCCTGCTGACGACGCAGACCATCGACGTCAAGGAAGGCACCCAGCAGGTCAAGATTGCCGTCGCCAAGGACTGGGGCACCGGCGCCTATGTGCTGGCGACCCTGCGCCGTCCGCTCGATGCGGCAGCCCAGCGGATGCCCGGCCGCGCGATCGGCCTGAAATGGTTCGGCATCGACAAGAAGACCCGCACGCTGCAGGTGGCGCTGTCGCCGCCGTCGTTGGTGCGGCCGGGAACGGCGTTGAAGATTCCGGTCAAACTCGGCGGGCTCAATCCCGGCGAGGACGCCAAGATCGTGATTGCCGCCGTCGATGTCGGCATTCTCAACCTGACCAATTACAAGCCGCCGGCGCCGGACGACTACTATCTGGGCCAACGCCGCCTGACCTCGGAAGTCCGCGATCTCTACGGGCAACTGATCGACGGCATGCAGGGCACGCGCGGTCAGCTCAAGACCGGCGGCGATTCCGCCGGCGCCGAGCTGCAGGGCTCACCGCCCACGCAAAAGCCGCTGGCGCTGTATTCCGGCATCGTCACCGTCGGTCCCGACGGCAGCGCCGAAGTCTCGTTCGACATTCCCGAATTCGCCGGCACCGCGCGGGTGATGGCGGTGGCGTGGAGTGCGACCAAGGTCGGCCGCGCCAACATCGATGTCATCGTGCGCGATCCCGTGGTTCTGACGGCAACGTTGCCGCGCTTCCTGCTCAATGGCGACAAGGGCACCATGAGCTTCGACCTCGACAACGTCGAGGGCGCGCCCGGCGACTACACCATCGCGGTGAAAACCACGGGGCCGGTGAAGGTGACCGGCAATCCGACGACGACGGTCAAGCTCGCCGCCAAGCAGCGCACCTCGATGGCGCTGGCATTGGACGCCGGCGGCGCCGGTACCGCCAATCTCGACGTCGACATCAAGGGGCCTGATGGTCTGACGCTGGCGCGGCATTACGCGCTCGACGTCAAGGCGGCGACGCAGATCCTGGCGCGGCGTTCGATCCGGACGCTGGCCAAGGACGAGAGCCTGACGCTGACGCAGGACATGTTCTCTGACCTCGTATCGGGTACCGGCAGCGTCTCGCTCTCGGTCAGCCTGTCCACCGCGCTCGATGCCGCGACCATCCTCAAGGCGCTCGATCGCTATCCGCACGGCTGTTCCGAACAGATCACCAGCCGCGCGATGCCGTTGCTCTATGTCAACGACCTCGCGGCCGGCGCGCATCTGGCGATGGACATCGAGGTCGATCAGCGCATCAAGGATGCGATCGATCGGCTATTGGCGCGGCAAGGCTCCAACGGCTCGTTCGGCCTGTGGTCGGCCGGCGGCGACGACGCCTGGCTCGACGCCTACGTCACGGATTTCCTGACCCGCGCCCGTGAAAAGGGCTTTGCGGTGCCGGATATCCTGTTCAAGAGCGCGCTCGATCGCATCCGCAACTCGGTGGTCAATGCCAACGAGCCGGAAAAGGACGGCGGCCGCGATCTGGCCTACGGCCTCTACGTGCTGGCCCGCAACGGCGCGGCGCCGATCGGCGATCTCAGGTATCTCGCCGATACCAAGCTGAGCAACCTCGCTACGCCAATCGCAAAATCGCAACTGGCGGCGGCGCTGGCGCTGGTCGGCGACAAGGGCCGGGCGGAGCGGGTCTATGGCGCGGCGCTGGATGCGCTGGCGCCAAAGCCCGTGATCGAGTTCGGCCGCGTCGACTACGGCTCGGCACTGCGCGATGCGGCGGCATTGGTCTCGCTTGCCAGCGAAGGCAATGCGCCACGGGCGACGCTGACGCAGGCTGTCGCACGGGTCGAAGTGGCGCGGGGTCTGACGCCCTACACCTCGACGCAGGAAAACGCTTGGCTGGTACTGGCCGCGCGCGCGCTGGCAAAGGAGAACCTGACGCTGGACATCGATGGCTCGCCGATCAAGTCGGCGCTCTATCGCAGCTACAAGGCCGAGGCGGTGGCCGGCAAGCCGATCAAGATCACCAACACCGGCGACGCGCCGGTACAGGCGGTGGTCTCGGTATCCGGCGCACCGGTGACGCCGGAGCCGGCGGCTTCCAACGGTTTCAAGATCGAGCGCAATTATTTTACGCTCGACGGCAAGCCGGCCGACATCTCCAAGGCCAAGCAGAACGACCGCTTCGCGGTGGTGCTGAAGGTCACTGAAGCGAAGCCGGAATTCGGGCACATCATGGTGTCGGATTATCTCCCGGCCGGACTCGAGATCGACAACCCAAAGCTGGTGTCGTCGGGCGACAGCGGCACGCTGGACTGGATCGAGGACGGCGAAGAACCGGAGAATACCGAGTTCCGCGACGACCGCTTCACGGCGGCGATCGACCGCGCCGCTGATGACAGCGCGGTGTTCACGGTGGCCTACGTGGTGCGCGCGGTGTCTCCCGGCAAATACGTGCTACCGCAGGCCTATGTCGAGGACATGTACAACCCCTCGCGCTACGGCCGCTCCGGTACCGGCACGGTCGAGGTGCGTTCGGCGAAATGAGTGCAGGGGGCTCCCATAGTTCCTCGTCATGGCCGGGCTTGACCCGGCCATCCACGCCCTTGTGCGTTGGAGAGGAAGACGTGGATGCCCGGGTCAAGCCCGGGCATGACGGCAGAGATAGCGGCGGTGGGCGGCGACGCCTACCCCGCGTCGCATCCGTTATCTCCGTCGCACTCGTCGTCTTCACCGCCGCCTTCGCCACCTGGGTCGTCTCGCTCGGCCCGCTCCCCCTCGAGCAGGCGCGGCAAGTCTCCACCTCCATCATCGACCGCAACGGCAAGCTGCTGCGCGCTTATGCGATGGCCGATGGCCGCTGGCGGTTGCCGGTCGATGCCAAGGCGGCCGTAGACCCCGGCTATCTCAAGCTGCTGCTGGCCTATGAAGACCGCCGCTTCCGCGAGCATGGCGGCATCGATCCGCTGGCGCTGGGACGCGCCGCACTTCAACTCGTCACGCGCGGCCACATCGTCTCGGGCGGCTCGACCATCACGATGCAACTGGCGCGGCTGATGGAGCCGCGGCGCGAGCGCTCGGTCTACGCCAAACTGCGGCAGATGGTGCGCGCGGTTCAGATCGAGCGGCAGCTCAGCAAAGACCAGATCCTCGATCTCTATCTGGCGCTGGCGCCGTTCGGCGGCAATCTCGAAGGCATCCGCGCTGCGTCGATCGCCTATTTCGGCAAGGAGCCGAAGCGGCTGTCGCTCGCCGAAGCCGCACTTCTGGTGGCGCTGCCGCAGTCGCCGGAGCGGCGGCGGCTCGATCGCTATCCGCAAGCGGCCCACGCCGCGCGCGACCGCGTGCTCGACCGTATGGTCGAGGACGGCATCGTCAGCCAGGAGGACGCGATACAGGCGAGGGCGGTCCCGGTACCGAAGATGCGCAAGCCGATGCCGATATTGGCGCCGCATTCCTCCGACGCGGCTGTAGCGACAGTAAAGGATGCGCCGGTCATCAAGCTAACGCTGGATGCGACCTTGCAGAAGACTTTGGAAGCGCTGGCGCGCGACCGCGCGATTGCGCAGGGGCCGAATATTTCGATCGGGATGATCGCGGTCGACAATGAAAGCGGCGACGTGCTGGCCCGCGTCGGCTCATCCGATTATTTCGACGAGCGCCGCGCCGGACAGGTCGACATGACCCGCGCGGTGCGCTCGCCCGGCTCGACCCTGAAACCCTTCATCTACGGTCTCGCCTTCGAGGACGGCTTTGTGCATCCCGAAAGCCTGATCGACGACCGGCCCATTCGTTTCGGCACCTACGCGCCGGAAAATTTCGACATGACCTTTCAGGGCACGGTGCCGATCCGCAAGGCGCTGCAACTGTCGCTGAACGTGCCGGCGATTGCGCTGCTCGATCGCGTCGGCGCCAGCCGGCTGTCGTCGCGGCTGAAGCAGGCCGGTGGCAGTCTGGTGCTGCCAAAGGACGAAGCGCCGGGACTGGCGATGGGGCTCGGCGGCGTCGGCGTCACCCTGCAGGATCTGGCGCAGCTCTATACGGGTTTCCCGCGGCTCGGCACCACGAAACCCCTGCGCGAGATCATCAGAGATAAGGATGATCGCGAGCCGATGCGGCTGATGGATCAGGCCGCGGCCTGGCAGGTCGGCAATGTGCTGATCGGCACCCCGCCGCCGGAAAACGGCGTGCATGGTAAAATCGCGTTCAAGACCGGCACCAGCTACGGCTACCGCGACGCCTGGTCGGTCGGCTTCGACGGCCGCATCACCATCGGGGTCTGGGTCGGACGTCCCGACGGCGCGCCGGTGCCGGGACTGGTCGGCCGCACCGCGGCGGCGCCGATCCTGTTCGATGCCTTCGCCCGCACCGGCAAGATTCCGGCGGCGCTGCCGAAGCCGCCGAAGAGCGTGATGATGGCCAGCAACGCCAAACTGCCGCTGCCGTTGCGGCGCTTCCGTCCGGTCGGCGAACTGGTCCGTACCGGTGCCGATAAGGCGCCGCACATCCAGTTTCCCCTGAACGGGTCGCGGATCGACGTCGAACGCGCGGCCGACGGCCAAGCCGCGGCGATGCCGGTCAAGATCGCAGGCGGGGTGCTGCCGCTGACGATGATGATCAACGGCATTTCCGTCGGCGAAATCGACAGCCGCCGGCAGCGCCTGGTCGATCCGCCCGGACCGGGCTTTGCCCGGCTGACGGTGATGGACGCGACCGGGGCTGCCGATACCGTCGTGATCCGGGTGCAGTAGTGGGCAAAACGCCCCTTTGCCGCCCGGATTGAGGGTGTTGTTTGCACTGCGGTTTCATCGTATGCGAAATGGATGGTTGAAACCGCGCACGTCCGGCGTTTTGGAGCAGGCCAACAGCCTGTGAAACCTGCGCATTCCAGCCGCAGGCTGGCGCTTGCGTTCGATTTCGCCACGGCCAGTCATTTCCGCGTCATCCTATTTTTGCTGCTTTGCAGCATCGTGCTTTTCCTGCCCGGTTTCTTTACTATTCCGGCGATCGACCGCGACGAGGCCCGATTTGCGCAGGCGACCAAGCAGATGGTCGAAAGCGGCGATTTCGTCGATATCCGGTTCCAGGACGACGTCCGCTACAAGAAGCCGGTTGGCATCTACTGGTTGCAATCCGCCGTGGTCGAAACCGCCGCGACGCTCGGCCTGCCGCGCGCCGAGCTGCGGATATGGATCTACCGGATTCCCTCCTTGATCGGCGCTATCGGCGCGGTGCTGCTGACCTACTGGACCGCACTCGCCTTCGTGACCCGGCGGGGGGCGGCGCTGGCGGGGCTGATGATGGCCAGTTGCGTGCTGCTGGGCGCCGAGGCGCGGCTGGCCAAGACCGACGCCATGTTGCTGTTGACGGTCGTCGCCGCGATGGGGGCGATGGCGCGGGTCTATCTGTCGTGGCAGCGCGGCGAGGAGCCGGCGCATCTGCCCTGGGCGTCGCCCGCGATCTTCTGGACCGCGCTGGCCGGCGGCATCCTGCTCAAGGGGCCGCTGATCCTGATGTTCGTCGGGCTTACGATTTTAACGCTGGCGATCCTCGACCGCTCGGCGGCCTGGCTGTGGCGGCTGCGTCCGGTCTGGGGGCTGATGTGGATGCTGGTGCTGGTGCTGCCCTGGTTCGTCGCGATCTTCTGGCGCGCGGGCGATGCGTTCTTCGCCAATTCGCTCGGCGGCGACATGCTGAGCAAACTCGCGGCGCAGGAATCCCATGGCGCGCCGCCCGGCCTTTATCTGCTGTTGTTCTGGGTCACGTTCTGGCCCGGTGCCGCGCTGGCGGGCATGGCGGCGCCTGCGGTGTGGCGGGCGCGGCGCGAGCCCGGCGCGCAATATCTGCTGGCGTGGCTGATCCCGTCCTGGATCGTGTTCGAACTGGTGCTGACCAAGCTACCGCATTACGTGCTGCCGCTCTATCCGGCGATTGCGATCCTCACGGTCGGTGCGCTGGAGCGCCGCGTGCTGTCGCGCTCGTGGCTGACGCGCGGCGCGGCCTGGTGGTTTGCTATACCGGCGCTGACCGCGGTGATCGCCATCGTCGGCGCCATCAAGCTGGCCCATCAGCTGGTGCTTCCGGCGTGGCCGATTCTGGCGGCGGCAATGATCTTCGGCCTGATCGCCTGGTGGATGTTCGAAGACAGCCGCGCCGAGCGCTCGCTGTTGAATGCGGTGATCGCTGCGATGTTTCTGGCGATCGGAGTCTACGGCATCGTGGTGCCGTCGCTGACGACGGCGTTTCCAAGCGCCGAGGTCGCGCGCGCGCTGCGTAACATGGTCTGCGTCGGCCCGAAATCCGCCGCCGCGGGCTTTCACGAGCCCAGTCTGGTGTTCATGACCGGCACCGACACGCTGCTGACCGACGGATCGGGCGCCGCGGATTTCCTCGGACAAGGCACCTGCCGTTTTGCCCTGGTGGAAGCGCGCTCGGAGCGCGGCTTCGTCCAGCGTGCCGAAGCCATCGGGTTGCGCTATAACGTGGCGACCCGGATCGAGGGCTATAACATCTCGCAGGGAAGGGCGATTTCGATCGCAATCTTCCGCTCGGAAGGCACCGAATAGGATGTCCGCGCACGCCGGCATCGACGAATCCCGACACTACCTTTCGCGCCTCGTGACGCTGGCGTGGCTGTCGCTCGCCCAACTGGTGCGCGCGCCGTCGCATTCGCGGCGTGCCGAGGCCGCGCGGCGGGCGGCGCGTCATATCCTTCTGCTGGCGGCCGGCATCGGTCTGGCGATCATCGTCCTGATGTATGCGCTCGATGCCTGGGAGATCGCCCAGATGCCGAAGCGTGGTACCCCCTCGCTGTGGTGGATGCGCATTCTCACCGATTTCGGCAAGGACGAGTACGTGCTGTCGGCGCTGGCGGTGCTGCTGATCCTGGTTGCGATCGCAGCACCGGCGATGCGCGGCATCCAGCGCGCGCTGTTGCTCGGATTGGGAACGCGGTTGCAGTTCCTGTTCTGCGCGGTGGCGGTGTCCACGCTTGTCACCGAAGTGATCAAATGGACCGTCGGCCGCGGCCGCCCCGGCGTCGGCGGCGAGGGCGATGTGTTCCACTTCTCGCACTTCGCGGGCACCCCGGCCTATTCCAGCTTCCCGTCGGGACACGCCACCACAGCCTTTGCGCTGGCCTTCGCGGTCGCAGCCGTGTGGCCCAGGGCGCGCAGCGCGGTCATCGTCTATGCCCTGGTTATCCTGGCGACGCGGCTGGTGCTGCTGGCCCATCATCCCAGCGACGTGGTCGCGGGCGCCCTGATCGGTATCGTCGGCGCGATGTTCGTCCGGTACTGGTTTGCGGCCCGAAGGCTCGGATTTGCGATCCACCGCGACGGCACGATTGTGCCGCTGGCAGGCCCCTCGTCCGGGCGCCTCAAAAGGGTTGCCCGGGGCGCTTTGGCCCCATAAAAGCGGTCGCCACCAAGAACTGGTTGGCGCCTGATCGAGCTGGTTCCGGCCTTGTTCCAGCCCTTATGCTCTTTCAATCCAGTTCAAGACGATGAGTGTCGATTTGCCTTCTTCCGACAGAGCACCGGTTGCCGTTTCCATCGTTGTGCCCGTGCGCAATGAAGCGGACAACGTCGCGCCGCTGATCGCGGAAATCATCGCTGCGCTCGAAGGCCGCTGGGCCTACGAAATCATCTACGTCAATGACGGATCGACGGATGCGACCGCGGATCGTCTGGCGGCGCTGATGCAGCAGCACGGGCAGATTCGGCAGTTGAAGCATGTCGCTTCGTCCGGCCAGTCGGCGGCGGTGCGCAGCGGCGTGCGCGCCGCGCGCGGCACGATCGTGGCAACGCTGGACGGCGACGGACAAAACAACCCGGCCTTCCTGCCGGACCTGATCGCGGCGGTTGAGAGCGGCGGCGGTCGCGTTGGTCTCGCGGCCGGCCAACGCGTCGGGCGCAAGGACACCGGTTTCAAGCGGACGCAATCGAAGATCGCCAACGCGGTGCGCAACGCGATCCTGAAGGACGGCACCCGCGACACCGGCTGCGGGCTGAAGGCGTTTCCGCGCGACGTGTTCCTGTCGATGCCGTACTTCGACGGGCTGCATCGCTTCCTGCCGGCGCTGGTGCGCCGCGAGGGTTTTGAGATCGCCTATGTCGACGTGACTGATCGCCCGCGCCATTCCGGCGTCTCCAATTACGGCTTCTTCGACCGGCTCTGGATCGGGATCATGGATCTCGCCGGCGTGTGGTGGCTGATCCGCCGCAAGAAACCGACGCCCGTCGCTACCGAGGTTTTCTGATGCTCATTCAATACGGCCAGGCGCTCGGCGACTATCTCTACGACGTCTTCGTCGCCAAATTCGATTTCTGGCTGGCGTTCGGCCTGATCGCGCAATTGCTGTTCACCGCGCGCTTCCTGGTGCAGTGGATCTCGAGCGAGCGCGCCGGACAGAGCGTGGTGCCGATGGCGTTCTGGTTCTTCTCGATGGGCGGCGGCCTGATGACCCTGATCTACGGCGTCGCCAAGCGCGAACCGGTGATCATTCTCGGCCAGTCGATGGCGACCGTGATCTACATCCGCAACATCATGCTGATCATGAAGAGCCACGCCAAGGCGTCGAAGACGCTCGATCGCTGATCGTTCCTAGCGCCCGGGCACCGGCGCCGACAGCGCGGCCACATCCGCCTCCGTCGAGCGATAGGCTGCGAGTTCGCCGGCAGCGTCGAGCACGGGATAGGCGACCGAGCAGATGTGCGAGTGGATCCGCCGGAGGTCGCGCAGTACGTCGAGATGAAGCGACGTGGTCTCGATGCTCTCCGGCCGCCCTTCGCGCAGGCGATCCAGATGCCGCTCGGTGGCGGCGAGTTCGGCGTTGCGTAGCGCCGCCTTCTCGGCCAAGAGCTTGCGCGCCTCGTTGACGTCGCCCGACATGAAGACGCCGAACGCGATCCGCAAGGAATCCGTCGTGCGCTTGTGGAACGCGGAAAGTTCCTCGGCGCCCTCGGGGGAGAACTGGAAGCGGCGCTTGATCTTCTTGGTCGCCAGCTCGCTCAGATTCTTGTCGATGATATCGCCGATATGTTCGAGGTTGATGGCAAAGGAAACGATCTCCATTGCCCGCTGGCCCTCGCGCTCGTCGAGACTGCCGCGCGTCAACTTGGTGACGTAGAGTTTGATCGCTTCGTCGAGGCTGTCGACGCTGTTGTCCATCTGTGAGACCTGATCGACCAGCGCGCGATCGTTGCTCATCATCGCCGCCATCACCTTGCGCAGCATGATCTCGACATGGTCGCCCATGTGCAGCGTCTCGCGTGCGGCGTCCGCCAGCGCCAGCGAGGGGGTTTCCAGCGCGCTGTCGTCGAGATAGCGCGGCCGCGACGGATCGGCTTCCTGGACCCGCTGCGGCAGCAGCCGCTTCAACAGCCGCGCCATGCCGTCGAGCAGGCCGATGAAGATCACGGCGGTGGCGAGGTTGAAGGCGATGTGGAAAAGGGCGGTCGCCTTGGCCAGATCCGGCTGCCACGCGGCCAGCACATCCGATATCGGATTCAGGAACGGCGCCACCAGCACGATGCCGGCCAGCCGGTTGACGAGGTTGCCGAGCGGCAGCCGGTAGCTCGCCGGGTTGTCGCGGCGGGCGCCCTCGAACACCGGATTGATGGCGCTGCCGAGATTGGCGCCGAGCACCAGCGCCAGCGCCGCCGGCGCCGAGATGAAATGCGCATAGGCCAGCGACATCACCAGCAGCACGCTGGCAACGCTTGAATGCACGACCCAGGTCACGACCGCGCCGAAGATGATGCAGAGCATGGGATCGCCGGTGAGGGCGTTCATGAACACACGCACGCCCGGCGCGTTCTCCGCCGGCGCCAGCGTGTCGAGCAGGATATGCAGCGCCAGCAGCATCAGTCCGAGGCCGATTGCTACCCGGCCGATGTCCTTGATGCGGGAACGTGGCCCGCTGCGGAACGCGACCAGCCCGATGATGAACAGCACGGGGGCTACGGCGGCGATATTGAACGACAGGATCTGCACGATCAGCGTGGTGCCGACATTGGCGCCGAGCATGATGGCGAGCGCCGGAACCAGGCTGACCAGCCCCTCCGACGTGAACGAACTCGTGATCAGCGCGGTCGCAGTGCTGCTTTGCAGCAGCGCTGTCAGGCCGAGGCCGGCGGCAAAGGCGGTGAAGCGGTTGTTCAGCGCCTTTGCCAGCAACAGCCGGAGGTCAGGACCGAACGCGCGCAAAATTCCGCTGTGGACCATATGCAGCCCCCACAGCAGCAGCGCCACGCCGCCCATCAGATCGAGAAGAACCATGGTTCCCATGCTCGTTTGCTTCCGGCAATTCGAGTCGAGGGGGCAGGCTATCGCCAATCGAGGGCGGATCAACCCTTTAATTGGTCGAAAATTGCGCACGTGGCGCTGCCGTGATGGGCGCTGTTTTCGGGCCCGCGGTGCCTGCGCTTCGGTAAACGGAATTTAAAACCAACCGTTACAAAGCAAGACGTTCCCCTAGGCAATTTCCAACAGTTCTTCTGTAAGACAGCAAGCTCCATTGGGTGCATCAAACGAGTAGGGCCAGGGATACACATGTTAGCAGCAGTAGCAGCAGACAACCGCCGCAGAAGCGAACGCCGCCCGTGCAGAAGTTTCGCCAAGATCCAGTTCGCAACCGGCGGGTTGCCGCGGGATTGCATGATCTCGGACATTTCGGATGGCGGCGTGAAGATCATCGCCGAATATCCGGAGATTCCGAGCGAATTCACCGTGATCTTCTCCGAAGGCCGGCCGCGCCAATGCAAGCTCGCATGGCGAATCGGATTCGAGCTGGGCGCTCAATTCGTCGACTAAAGCCGGCAAACCCCCGCCGATACGGCGGGGGCCGGCAGGGCGAAGCTGTTGGGCCGGGCGCATAGCGCTTCGGAGGTCATTGGTTACCGCAAAACCTTGAGAACTTAACCTGAATTTAGGGTTAAGCTGTGAGCGTGCTTGGACAGCGCCGACCGCGAGTCCAGTACATGTTCCAGAAATCGCCCCAGTCTTCCCGCGTCGCACGACTTGTTGCGGGGACGGCTTCCGCCATCATCCTGGCGGTGTCGCTTGGCAGTTGCCAAACCTCAGGCCTATCAGACATTTCCGACGTGACGGGCTCGCTCGGCGATAAGACCGATGCCAAGCGCTCCGCCGATCCGCGGCGCGACGTCGAGCTGGCTTCGGAGCGCTTTAAAGCTAACCCGAAGGACGCCGAGGCGGCGCTGCAATACGGCAAGGCGCTGCGCGCCTCCGGCCAGCGCGCCCAGGCGGCGGCGATGCTCGAACAGGCGACTATCGCCCATCCCAACAACAAGGCGCTGCTCGCGGGCTACGGCCGTGCACTCGCCGACAATGGCAATTTCCAGCAGGCGTTTGACGTGCTCAGCCGCGCCCATAGCCCCGACGATCCGAACTGGCGGATCCTGTCGGCGCAGGGCGCGACGCTGGATCAGCTCGGCCGCTTTGAGGAAGCGCGGCAGTATTACGCCAGCGCCCTGAAGATCGTGCCCAACGAGCCGTCGGTGCTGTCCAACCTCGGGCTGTCCTACGTGCTGTCAAAGGACCTGCCGAAGGCCGAGGAGACGCTGCGGCGCGCCTATGGGCAGGCGCCGGGCGATCCGCGTGTGCGGGCCAACCTGGCGCTGACGGTCGGCCTGCAGGGCCATCTCGCCGAGGCGGAAAAGATCGTACGGGCAGACCTGCCGCCGGACGAAGCGGCTGCGAATGTCACGCAACTGAAGCGGCTGCTGTCGCGCAAGGAAGGCGGGCGTGCCGAAGTCGAGAAGATGCCGATCGCCTCGGCCGGCCGCGCCAACTAAGCCTTCGTATGCCGGACGCGCCGCGCTGCTTCCGGGGAACGCGGAGCGGCACCCCGACTTGAACGGCAGATGTGAGCGGCGAGCAGCTTCGCGTTGAGGTTCTACGCCCGCTTGCGCGCCGCGCCCTGCAGCTTCCTCAGGATCGGCGTCAGGAATGAAGCCTTCTTGGTCACGGCATGGCCGGTCATTCGCTGCGCCATCTGCAGGAACATCGTGGTGGTGCGATGCGTAGCGGAAATTTGCGCGATCATCTGGCCGTTATTGGCGGCGGTTCCGAACAGCTTCGAATCGAAGGGAATGGCGGCGATCGGCTGGCTCTCGATCGCCTTGGCGAATTCGCGCACCGCGATTTCCGGACGCTTGTGCATGCCGACCTGATTGAGACAATACAGCGGCGGCCGGTCGTTGGGCCGGGCCGCTTTCAGCACGTTCATCATGTTCTTGGCGTTGCGCATGTTGGCCAAATCAGGCTCGGCGACGACCAGGATGTCGTCGGCGCCGATCAGCGCGCGCTTGGTCCATGCCGACCATTGATGCGGCACGTCGAGCACGATGCAGGGCGTCGTCATCCGCAGCGTGTCGAAGATCGCGTCGAACGCGTCGGCGCCGAAGTCGTAGACCTGATCGAGCGTCGCCGGTGCCGCCAGCAGACTGAGGCGGTCGGTGCATTTGGCGAGCAGGCGTTCCATGAAAGCGGTATCGGGCCGCTCCTGCTGGGATATCGCGTTGGCGATGCCCTGCACGGGGTCCTGGTTGAAGTCGAGGCCGGCGGTGCCGAACGCGAGATCGAGATCGATCACGACGGAATCCAGCGCAAGATCGCGGGCGATCGCCCAGGCCACGTTGTGTGCCACGGTGGAGGAGCCGACGCCGCCCTTGGCGCCGACCACGGCAATGACGCGGCCGACGGCCACTTCTTCTGCTGAGGAGTACAGGCCGCAGATCGCGCGGACGACGTCCAACGTCTGCACCGGTCCGACCACGTAATCGCTGACGCCGCGCCGCACCAGTTCGCGGTAGGGGGCGGCATCGTTGGCGCTGCCGATCACCACGACGCGGGTGCCGGCGTCGCAGACTCCAGCGAGTTCATCGAGGCCTTCGAGGATGTCGCGATCGGCTTCGGTCTCGAGCATGATCACGTTCGGCGTCGGCGCTTTTTGATAGTGGTCGATGGCGGCCGCGATGCCGCCCATGTGAACCGAAATATGGGCCTTGCCGAGGCGGCGGTCGTCGCTCGCCGACCGCACCGTGGTGGCGACCGCGACGCTGGCGCAAAACGCCTGTACCGATACGCGCGGCGCCGGCGAGATATATTCGTCGGCGTGCGTCGGCGTGACGTCCACGTGTTCGTCCGAGTCATGCAGCATGCGCTTGATCATTTGCCGGTATCGCTGAGTTTGGCCTTCTCGGCTTCGGAATAGACGGTCGTGGTCGCAAGGCCCTTGCGGTACTTGTCGAAAGCGATATTGCGCCGCGGCGTATAGGCCGGGCTTTCGGGGCGCGGCTGCTCGAGGTCCGCGGGATTGTCGACCATGGCCGCGAGGTTGCGCTGGGTGGCGCAACCGAAATTGTGGTAGGGGCGGTTTTCGTTGTAGCCGCTGTTGTCGAGATTGGGTCCGAGATCTTCCGGCCACAGGCCGCAGGGGCCGGCCACCGCCGTGATCTTCGGATAGCTCAACTTGATGGTCGGCAGCGTGCCGGAATATTCCGCCTGGGACGGACGCCCGGTGATGGCGCGCGCGGGCACGCCGCCCGCCATCAGGACCGCGCGGATTTCGCGATAAGAGGACGCTGCCGCGCGCCCGTAGGTCGGGTCGGCCGGAACATCGGCCACGATCGCGCCGGTTCCTTCGCGGACCCAGTTCTGCGCCAGTCCCATCACGTCGGCGCGCTGCGGCGCCGACAGGCCGCCGCGCGCATGACCGACGAAGACAACGATCGAGCGGTAGGCTTCGGTGATGGCGATCGGGTGACGCTGGCGATAATCGTTGGCGGGAATGCCCCCGGTGACGAGATCGCCGGTCTTGTTGCACGCCGCGAGCGCGCATGACAGGCCGAGCAGGGCGCCAACCAGGCGCCATCTGTGGGGGCGATCGAGCGGTGTTTGGCTGGTCATCGTGGTGTCCTCGTCCCGGATCGGTGGAGCGCGTTCGTCTCAGTCAATGATGAAACCGAAATTGCCCTGCGTGGTCCCGACCGCATCGGCGCGGGCGGCAAGGCCGTAGATGCGGTTGATGCGGGCCAGCAGCGCCGATTGAGAATCCGACGCCGGCGCAAACCCGTCATCCGGACGCGACAGTTCCTTCTGTGCCACCGCGCGAACGACAAGGGGTGTCACGATAACCATCAACTCGGTCTCGTGGTTGACGTAGTCCTGGCTCCTGAAGAGTCCGCCAAGAATCGGAATCTGGTCCACACCGGGCATTCCGTTGACGGCCTGCTTGGTCTGCTCCGAAATAAGGCCTGCCATCGCGATCGAGCCGCCGGACGCGATTTCCAGCGTCGTTTCCGCGCGACGGGTCTTGATCGAGGGAATCGTCGTTCCACCGGCTCCGCCGGTCAAAGCGTTTTCGGTCGAGACTTCCGACACTTCAGTCATCACCCGCAGGCTGATCCGTCCTTCACTCAGAACGACCGGCGTGAAGTTGAGCGAGATGCCGAATTTCTTGAAACTGACCGTCTGGACGCACTGTCCGATCGCGCCCGCCGTCGTCGTCTGGCAGGTGACACCGGTCGGAATTGGAAACTCGCCGCCTGAAATAAATGTCGCCGACTCGCCTGAGATGGCCGTCAGATTTGGCTCTGCCAGCGTCCGCACCACGCCCGCGCTTTCCATCGCGCGCAGGGTAGCGGTGACCGACGGCAGACCGGCCTTGGTCAAGGCCGCCGCGGCCAGGCCGTTACCGGCGACGAGCGGTGCGCTGTTTGCGGTGAACGGGTTGGAATTGTTGAAAGCGACAGCCGCGGTGCCGTAATTCATGCTGGCGGAGAGATCGACGCCCAGCTGCTTGATGACGTCGCGCCGCACTTCCGCGACGGTGACCTTCAGCATCACCTGGTCGCGACCGCGCACCGCGATCGAGTTGACGACCTTGTCGGCGCCGCCGACCAGTCGCGCCGCGATCTCGCCGGCCTGCTGGGCCTCGACCGGGCTCGATACCGAGCCGGTCAGGATGACGCCTTCGCCGACGCCCTCGATCTGGATTCCCGGCAGCGTTTGCCGAAGTGCTGCGCGCACGCCGTTGAGGTCGCGCTTGACGGCGATGTCATAAGAGGCGACCTGCTGGCCGTCGGCATCGAAGAACACGACGTTGGTCTGGCCGACCGCGCCGCCGATGATATAGGCGCGCTGCGGCGAACGGACGACGGCGTTGGCGATCTTGGGATCGGCCACCAGCACGTCCTTGACGTCGCGGGGCAGGTCGACGACCACGGACTTGCCGATGCCAAGCGAAAGAAACCGCATTTTGACGGACGAGTTGATGGACGAGGTCGTCACCGGGTCGTCGGCTTCCTTGGACAGCTCCCTGGCCAACTGCTTGTCGGGCTCGGCCGCCACGACGGATACCAGCGGACTGAGCGCCGTCGCGGCGACGGCTGCGAACAGCAGGGCCCGTACCGCCACGGTTCGCTTCGCTGATGGACT
This sequence comes from Hyphomicrobiales bacterium, assembly GCA_038244925.1. GTDB lineage: Bacteria > Pseudomonadota > Alphaproteobacteria > Rhizobiales > Xanthobacteraceae > Bradyrhizobium. Next base: position 26,846 of record JBBRSX010000014.1, read on the forward strand.
TTCCCCAAACTTCATCTCTCGCGTCCTCTTGGTCACTTCTGTGCCGTCGATTGGTTGGCGACCCCGTAGCGAACCACGTTGACGCTCTGGTCTCGTTTCGGAGACGGTTCTTCGGGCGCGCTCGCAACGGCGTTGACATCGGTGATGCTGCGCAATGCGAGCTGGAGCGTGCCGCTCTGGCGCGCGCGCGCCAGCATTTCGGCCTGCTCGGGCTTCAGTTCGAGCGTGACGGTCTTGCCGACGAGCGAATTGCTGCCTTCTTTTTCCTTCGGCGCCTGATCGATGGCCAGCACGCGGATGTTGGTCAGGATGATTTCCGAACTGATGAGATCCGCCCCCTTGCTGTCGCGGCTCTTCTCGCGCTTGGAGAGCAGCACGTCGACGCGGTCGTTGGGCAGGATGAATCCGCCGGCGCCGGTTTCCGGAGAAATTTCGGTCGAGATCGCCCGCAGGCCGGTCGGCAGGATTGCTGCCATGAAGCCGGAGCCGTTGGCCTTGACCAGCTTCTGCTCGCGGATCGGTTCGCCGGCGATAAAGGGCGCGCGCACGATCGAACCGGCGACGTCATTGATGGCGTCGGCTCTGCCGGCGCGGTTGATCACATTGCCGCTGGCGACCGCCGCCGGCCAGGCCTGCCATTGCAGATCCTCCGGCTTGACCTGCTGGCCGAGCCCGAGGTCGGCTTTGGCGACGAGAATTTCGACCGTCGGCAATTGCGCCACCGGCTCGACTGGACGCGCCTTGTCGTCCGTTCCACGGGCGAGATAGGCTGCGACGCCACCGGCACCAAGCGCGATGGTCAGGACGACGATACGTGCGATGTTCATACGCTTTACGCTCTACTCTTACGCGGGATGGCCCCAACTGCACGGTGCTGACAGCCGTCCCCTCAGGCATGACTAGGCAGCAATGGTATAAGGGAACTTGAGGGGTGAATTTTTTGCGTGAAACGGCGGCGGGATTCATCGTCATGGTGAACGGCTGGTTATCGCCGTGCCCCCGCAAAAATCCGGGATGCGCGGCGGCTGATCGCCGCCTTCGCGACGCCGCGGCCCGGTATCACCGTCCCGCCATAACGCTCGGCCATGGTGCCGCTAGCGCCGCCGGCGCCGGACATGGCGTCCAAACACCTTGCGGGTTTTGTCGCCCGCGTAGCCGCCGTCAGCGCGCAGATCCGGGATTGCGGCCGGACTTGAGCTCTCGGCATACGACCCACCGATCTGACGCGGCAGCGCCGGCGTGCGGCGACCATTTGGTTGCGGTTTTTTTGCGAGCTGGACGGCCCTTTATTGGAAAAAATTGACGGGTTTGCCGCCACCACGACGTTATGCCGCAGTCGCCTCACATCACGGAAATCACCACCGGGCGCGGCTGCGCCCGGAAAGTTGACAACAGAACGTAGAAGTCGGCAGTCAACCCCTTGACCCGGCCCGCCAGTCGTTCTGTGATACGTGCAACTTTCCGTCGCTGCACGTTGAGGGGCCTGCGCGACCTTGGATCCTCCGGTCTGACCGAATGGCACGTCAAACTGCTGGTCAGATCCTCCGTTTTTGGGCAAGGGATCATCGGGTTGGCCCAATAACTGCGAGCACGCCAAGCCAAAGTTCCCGGACGATTCCTTGAAAGGCCTTGCTCATGAAACGCGTATCCCTGGTTCTTACCCTTGCTGTTGCCGCCGGCCTCTCGGCCCAAGCCGCCTCGGCGCAAACCCTCAAGACGGTCAAGGACCGCGGCATGCTGTCCTGTGGCGTCGGCCCGGGCTTGCCGGGCTTCTCGTCCCCGGATGACAAGGGCAACTGGACCGGTCTTGATGTCGATGTTTGCCGGGGGATCGCGGCGGCGATCTTCAACGATCCGACCAAGGTCAAGTTCGTGCCGCTGTCGGCCAAGGACCGCTTCACCGCGCTGCAGTCCGGCGAAATCGATCTGCTGTCGCGCAACACCACCTGGACGCTGTCGCGCGACACCTCGCTCGGCGCCAACTTCACCGGCGTGACCTATTACGACGGCCAGGGCTTTATCGTGAAGAAGTCGCTGAAGGTGAATTCGGCGCTCGAGTTGAACAGCGCTTCGGTTTGCGTGCAGACCGGCACCACGACCGAGCAGAACCTCGCCGACTACTTCAAGGGCAACAACATGAAGTACGAGGTGATCGCGTTCGGCACCGCGGATGAAGCCGTCAAGGCGTATGAATCCGGGCGTTGCGACGTCTTCACCACGGACGTGTCGGGGCTCTATGCCGAACGTCTGAAACTCGCCAATCCCGCCGATCACGCGGTTCTGCCCGAAGTGATCTCGAAGGAGCCGCTCGGGCCGATGGTCCGCCACGGCGACGACCAGTGGTTCGACATCGTCAAATGGACGCTGTTTGCCATGGTCAACGCCGAAGAGCTCGGCATCACCCAGAAAAACGCCGACGAAATGGCCAAGTCCGACAAGCCTGAAATGAAACGCGCCGTCGGTACTGACGGCAATTTCGGCGAACAGCTCGGCCTGACCAAGGACTGGCTGTTGCGGATCGTCAAGGCGGTCGGCAATTACGGCGAGTCGTTCGACCGTAATGTCGGCGCCGGCTCCAAGCTCAACATTTCCCGTGGTCTCAACAACCTCTGGAACAAGGGCGGTATCCAGTTCGCGCCGCCGATCCGCTGAGCGGCAGCGCAGGGCTGCGGCGATGGCCATTGAACCCCGACAACCGCCGTCACAGTGGTTGCCGAGGCTGCAGCGTGCGCTTGGCGGCCGGGCCGGCTGGAGCGGCTTCGTGGTCCAGCTGCTGTTCGCTGCCGCGCTGGCCTGGATCGCTTACGAAATCGTCGCCAATGCCCGCGCCAATTTGCAGGCGCAGCGGATCACTGCGGGCTTTGGCTTCCTGGTCAACACCGCGGGCTTTGACGTCAGCCAGAATCTGATCCCGTACACGGGATCAGATAGCTACACCCGGGTCTTTCTCGTCGGGCTCCTCAACACGCTGCTGGTCTCGGTGATCGGCATCTTCTTTGCCACCCTGATCGGATTTACCGTGGCACTCGGCCGCTTGTCGCCGAACTGGCTGCTGGCGCGGATTTCCGGCGGCTATGTCGAACTGGTCCGTAACCTGCCGCCGCTGTTCCAGATCTTGTTCTGGTATCTCGCCGTGCTCGCCGTGCTGCCCAATCCGCGGCAGAGCATCAAGTTTTCCAGCAGTTTTGGCCTCGATCGCTTTTTTCAACTCATGCATTGGCCGGTCCCGGAACCAGTCGCATTTCTCAGTAACCGCGGCCTAGTGATCCCAAAGCCGATCGGCGAAGCCGGCTTCGAGCCGTTTGCTATCGCATTGCTGGTGGCGGTTATCGGCTCGTTCGGATTGTGGCGCTATGCGCGGCGGCAGCTGTTCGAAAGCGGCAAGATGATCAAGGTCTGGCCCTACGCGCTCGGCATGCTGGTCGGCCTGCCGCTTTTGAGCGCGATGATCTTCGGCGCCCCGGTGACGTTCGAAGTGCCGGTGCTGAAGGGTTTCAACTTCGCCGGCGGTTCGCGGGTCATTCCGGAATTCGTAGCGCTGACGCTGGCGCTGTCGACCTATACGGCCGCCTTCATCGCCGAGATCGTGCGTGCGGGCATTTTGTCTGTGAACAAAGGCCAGATGGAAGCCGGCTCCTCGCTCGGGCTGCAGCGCGGCTCGGTGCTGCGGCTGATCGTGATCCCGCAGGCGATGCGCGTGATCCTGCCGCCGCTCACCAACCAGTATCTCAATTTGACCAAGAACTCCTCGCTGGCGGTGGCGATCGGTTATCCCGACCTGGTCTCGGTGTTCGCCGGCACGACGCTGAGCCAGACCGGGCAGGCAATTGAAATCATCGGCATCACCATGGGCGTCTATCTCCTGATCTCGCTGGTCACGAGCGCCATCATGAGCTTCTACGGTTGGCGGCTGAGCCGGAGCCTGGGCAACTCATGAGCGATGCCGTCACCCCAAAAGTGTTTGTCAGCGAGAAGCTGATCGCCGAGCGCCCGGCGCCGGTCAAGACCACCGGCTTCGTCGGCTTCCTGCGCACGCGGCTGTTCAATTCGCCGACCAACATCCTGATCACCGTCGTCAGCGCGCTGTTGCTGTGGTTCATCGCTGTCCCGGCACTGAAATTCGTTCTCATCGATGCGGTCTGGAGCGGTAAGGACCGCAATGCCTGTCTCGTTGAAAATGCCGGACACACCGTCGGCGCGTGCTGGCCCTTCATCGCGGCCAAGTTCAGCCAGTTCATCTACGGCTTCTATCCGGAGGCGGAGCGCTGGCGCGTCAATCTGACTTTCATTCTTGCGGCTATCCTGCTGGTGCCGCTTTTGATTCCGCGTCTGCCGGCCAAGGGCCCCAATGCCATTGTGTTTTTCCTCGCATTGCCCGTCGTCGCGTTCTTCCTATTGCATGGCGGCGGTCTGAACGGATTTGGCGTCAGCTGGACCGCCGGGTTCCTGTCGGGGTTCAACGACAGCATCGGCGAGGGGGGACGCAAGCTGGTGGCGGCCGGCGAGACGGCGACGGTGTTCGGGCCGCTGCTGTGGGCACCCGGCAAGCTGATCGTGCTGCTCAGCACGCTGATCTCCTGGGTATTGCTGCCGCTGACCTGGCTGCGCGATCAGATCCAGGGTTTTGGCCGCCCGGTGTGGGCTGATCTCGTGGCAACCGCGGTGATCGTCTCCGCGCTGCTGTTCTGGCTCGGCGGCGGCACGCGTTCCGGCTGGCGTCCGCTGCTCACTTGCCTAGGGATCTTTGCGGCCATCGGTATCGTGATCGCGCTCATGGGGCTCGACCGCGGCGGATTCCCTGTTGTCGATACAAGGCTGTGGGGCGGGTTGCTGGTGACGCTGGTGGTGTCGGTGACCGGTATCGTCGCCTCGATGCCGGTCGGCATCGCGCTCGCGCTCGGCCGCCGCTCGACCATTCCGCTGATCCGTATTTTCTCGATCGCCTTCATCGAGTTCTGGCGCGGCGTTCCGCTGATCACCGTGCTGTTCTTCGCCACCTACATGCTGCCGCTATTCGTTCCGAGCGGCTTCACCATCGACGGGCTGATGCGCGCTTTGATCGGCATCGCGGTGTTCGCCGGCGCCTATCAGGCCGAGGTGATCCGGGGCGGACTGCAGGCGATCCCGCGCGGGCAGGGCGAAGCCGCCAACGCGCTCGGCCTGTCCTGGGCCAAGACCATGGCGCTGATCGTGATGCCACAGGCGCTGCGCCACGTCATCCCCGGCCTCGTCAACTCCTTCATCGCCTTGTTCAAGGACACCTCGCTGGTCTCGATCGTCGCCTTGTTCGACCTGCTCGGGATCATGCGGGCCGCGTTCTCCGACCCGACCTGGTCGACACCGACGACGCTGTTCACCGGATTTGCCTTTACCGGCATCATCTATTTCGTTTTCTGCTTTGGCATGTCGCGTTACTCGCTGTTCGTCGAGACCCGGCTGAACACGAACCGTCGCAACTGAGTAAATGATCATGACCGCAGACAAGATCGTCGGCATCAACGGCCTCAACAAATGGTACGGCGATTTTCATGTCCTGCGCGACATCAACCTCGACGTCGCCAAGGGCGAGCGGATCGTGATCTGCGGACCGTCGGGCTCGGGAAAATCGACCTTGATCCGCTGCATCAACGCGCTCGAGGAATTTCAGGAGGGCCAAATCGTCGTCGAGGGCATCGAACTCGGGCCGAACCTGCGCAAGGTCGACGAAGTCCGGCGCGAGGTCGGCATGGTGTTCCAGAGCTTCAATTTGTTTCCACATCTCACCGTGCTGGAGAATTGCACGTTGGCGCCGATCTGGGTGCGCAACATCCCGAAAAAGGATGCCGAGGCGGCGGCGATGAAATATCTGGAACGGGTCAAGATCCCGCATCAGGCCAACAAGTATCCGGGCCAGATGTCGGGCGGACAACAGCAGCGCGTCGCCATTGCGCGGGCGTTGACCATGAACCCCAAGGTCATGCTGTTCGACGAGCCGACCTCGGCGCTCGACCCTGAAATGGTCAAGGAAGTGCTCGACACCATGGTCGATCTCGCCAGGGAGGGCATGACGATGCTGGTGGTCACCCACGAAATGGGGTTTGCCCGCGAAGTCGCCAACCGCGTCGTCTTCATGGACGCCGGCCAGATCATCGAGTCGAATACGCCGGAAGAGTTTTTCTCCAATCCGCAGCACGCGCGGACGAAGCTGTTTTTAAGCCAGATTTTGCGGCACTGATTTCGGAAAATCGCGAAAACAACCCCATGCAAAGTAGAATGGGGCCGATTTGAGCAGCCGCGTAGGGTGGGTGAGCGAAGCGTGCCCACCGTTCACGATAGATGGTGGGCACGGCGCAAGCGCGCCTTTGTCTACCCTACGAAGTGGCTCACACCTTCTCGAGCGGCAACGCGATGTTGCTGGGCGGCTTCTCCAGCCAGGCCGGCACCGGCAGGTTCTTCGAACGCATGAATGCCGGATTGAACAGTTTTGACTGATAGCGGTGACCGGAGTCGCAAAGTATCGTGACGATGGTCTTGCCGGGGCCGAGCTTTTTAGCGAGCTGGATCGCACCGGCGACGTTGACGCCGCTGGAACCGCCGAGGCAGAGGCCTTCGTGCTCGTTCAGGTCGAAGATCACCTTGACGGATTCTTCGTCGGGAATGAGAAAGGCGTCGTCGACCTTGGCGGTTTCAATGATCGGCGTCATGCGGCCGAGGCCGATGCCTTCGGTGATGGAATCGCCCGGCGTCGATTTGACGACGCCGTTCTTGAACAGTTCGTACATCGCGGCCCCCGGCGGATCGGCGCAGGCGGTGACGATGCCCTTGTTCTTCTCTTTCAGATAGCGGCTGGTGCCGGCCAGCGTGCCGCCCGATCCGACCGAGCAGATGAAGCCGTCGACCTTGCCGCCGGTCTGCTGCCAGATTTCCGGGCCGGTGGATTCGTAATGCGCCTTGGCGTTGTCGAGGTTGTTCCACTGATCGCCGAATAGCACGCCATTCGGCTCGGTCTTGCGCAACTGCGCGACCAGCCGTTTGGCGACGTGCTGGTAATTGTTCGGGTTGGAATACGGCAGCGCCGGCACTTCGATCAATTCGGCGCCGCACAGCCGCAGCGTGTCTTTCTTTTCCTGGCTCTGGGTTTTCGGAATCAGGATCAGGGTCCGGTAGCCGCGCGCGGCGGCGACGACGGCAAGCCCGATGCCGGTATTGCCGGCGGTCGCTTCCACCACGAGGCCGCCGGGCTTGAGCTCGCCGCGCTTCTCGGCTTCCAAAATCATCCATTTGCCGGCGCGATCCTTCACCGACTGGCCGGGATTCATGAATTCGGCCTTGCCGAGAATGGTGCAGCCGGTCGCCTCAGAGGCGTGCTTGAGTTTGATCAGCGGCGTGTTGCCGATCGCTTCGACGACGTCCTTGTTGAAGATCATGTCTGAAAATGCCGGTTTGATTGCCCAATCGTTGGGCGACCCTAAAGGAGCGCCGCAGGGCATACAAGCCAGCGAAAGGCAGGGCAGTCAGCCGCAATCCTTACGCGGATTTGGCGAACACCACCTGGCGCACGTCGATATTTCCCGACAGGAAACCCGCTTCGCAATAAGCGAGATAGTATTCCCACAACCGGCGGAAGCGGTCGTCGAAACCCGATGGCATCAGGCTCGGCCAGGCCGCGCGGAAATTGCTTCGCCAGATCGCCAGCGTCCTGGCATAATCTTGCCCGAAAACGCGTTCGCGGATGACGGGAACACCGAAGCGCTCGCCGAGCGATTTCAGGATCTGCGGCGAGGGCAGCATGCCGCCGGGGAAAACGTAGCGCTGGATGAAGTCGACTTCCTGGCGATAGGTTTGAAACAGGCTGTCCTGGATGGTAATGGCCTGAATGCCGGCGAAACCGCCGGGCAGCAGGCGGTCGCGCAACTGTGAAAAATAGTTCGGCCAGAATTGCTCGCCGACCGCCTCGATCATCTCGATCGAGGCGATCCGGTCGTAGCGATCGCGCTCGTCGCGATAGTCCTGCAGCCTGATCTCCACGAGGTCGCTGAGGCCGGCCTTTTGCATCCGGGCCTGCGCAAAATCGCGCTGCTCCTTGCTGATGGTGAGGCCGACGACTTTGGTGCCATAGGTCTTCGCGGCGTATTCGGCAAAGCCGCCCCAGCCGCAACCGATCTCCAGCAGCTTCTGACCGGGCCGCAGATCGATCGCTTCGGCCAGCCGCCGGTATTTGTTGTTTTGGGCTGCCGTCAGGTCGGTGCTGCCGTCCTCGAACAGGGCGGACGAATAGGTCATGCTCGGATCGAGCCAGGCCGAATAGAAGGCGTTGCCGATGTCGTAATGGGCGAAGATGTTGCGGCGTGCTTGCCGCCGGGTGTTGCGGTTCAGCCAGTGCCGCAGCGCCTGAACAACGCGTGTCAGGGGGCCGCTCACCAGCATGGTCTGCATCCACTGTTGGTTGACGCAGAACAGATACAAGAACTGGGTCAGGTCCGGCGTGTCCCATTCGCCGCGTAGATAAGCTTCTGCAATGCCAATGTCGCCGCCGCGCAACAGCCGTGAAGCAAAGCCGTAATTGGAAATTGTCATCGCCGCCGCCGGGCCCGGCCCGTTGCCGCCGAGGCGGACGGTGCGGCCATCCGCGAGCGTCACATCGAGCGTGCCGTGTTGAAGTTTGGTTCCGAAGGCGAGCGCCAGCCGGACCAACCGGGGAAGTTCCGGAAACGTCGCGTCCACGGTTTTCGATGTGACCGAAATCAAGTTCGGAATGGATAGATCCACCAATTGGTAGGGCTTCGCATCCAGGCTCAGGGTGATGGGCCGATCTACTTTTGACATGTTATTGGACCAGTGCGCGCTTCTGCGGGGCGCCGGACGACGCCGATGAAATGTAATGGCTGCCGGGCGCTGAGCCGGTATCGACGGTGGCTTTCTGACGCGGCACCAGCCGCGCGCCCTTCAGCCAGAGCCGCATCGCTTCCCAGTGGATCGCCGCCATGATCTTGAAGGTCATCAGCGGCATGGCGCAGAAAGCGCGCAGCAACTCCGCCGTATTCAAGGCGCGGCGGTAGCCATTGAAGGTAGCAGCGAGCAGGGGGCCGTCGCCGTCGGTCTCCAGGATTCGCAGCTTGACCTGCCGATCCGGCGGCAAGACGCGAAAATGATATCGCATCGCCATCTCGATAAAGGGCGAGACGTAGAGCAGCTTTTCCTGTTGCTGCCTGACGCCGGCATCGCTGAGTTGGTCTGGCTGCACCGGCAGGACGTAGGGATGGATGTCGCCGAAGGTATTCCGTACCTCGTAGATCATCAGCGCCAGTTCGCCACTGGCGCGATAGCCGAAATAGACGGAGAGCGGATTGAAGGTGTAGCCGAGCAGGCGCGGATAGCAGAGCAGCAGCACGCGTCCGTCTGTGAGATCAATGCCGCGCTCGGCGGCGCAGCGTTGCACATAGGCCCGCAACGGCGACCCGTCGCGCGGGCCATGATCGGCTTCGCTGAAACTGTAAAGCGCCGCCCGGTTGACGCCGAACAGGAGCGACTGCCGGTCGGCTTCTTCGAGCCGGTCGAGGTCGATCAGCAGGCTCATGACGCGGTAGCTGAAGCGATGGCCCAAAGGCTTCAACCGCGCATGCATGACGTCACCGACGTAAAGCGTTGCCGCTGCGTCGGCAGCCTTGCCGTGGGTTCCGGTGCTGGTGACCTGTTTGGGCATTGCTACTCCGCAGCCTCCGCGAGGCTCAACGCCGGCTCGCGCCAGGGCACGACGGCCCCGAGCGCTTCCGCCACCGCCATGCCGGATCGCAACCCGTCCTCGTGGAATCCGTATCCGGTCCAGGCGCCGCAGAACCAGGTGCGGCGCTTCCCCTGAATTTCGCCAAGGCGGTTTTGCGCGGCAAAGGCGGCGGCATTGTACTGCGGATGTTCGAAAATGTATTTGCCGAATGTCAGCGCCGGGTCCGGTTCGACCGGCGGGTTGAGGCTGACGAACACCGGCTTGCCCGGGTCGATGCCCTGCAGCGGGTTCATCCAGTAGGTCACGGAGACGTCGTTACCGACCGATCCGATACTTTCAGAATCCTGGTGCTGCTGGCGCAGGAAATTCCACGACGCCCAGGCGCGCTTTCGCTTCGGCATCAACCTGGGATCGCGATGCAGATAAATTTTGTTTGGGGAATAGCCGATCGCGCCCAGGATCGAACTTTCGCGTTCGTCGGCGTCCGACAGCATCGCCAGCGCCTGATCGCTGTGCGAGGCGATGACGGCGTGATCGTAGGTGTTGGTACCGCCGTTGCTGTCATGGACGAGGACGCCGTGTGGTGTTCGCTCAATCGCGGTGACGGCGCAGCCGAGCTTGATCTGGTCGCGGAAAGGAGCGGTCAGTTTCTCGACATAACGCTGGCTGCCGCCTTTCACCGTGCGCCAGACCGGTCGGTCATATTGCAGCAGACGATGGTTGGCGAAAAAGGCGATGAAATTCTCGGCCGGGAAATCCAGCATCTCGCTCGCCGGCGCCGACCAGATCGCCGCGCCCATCGGCGCCAGATAATCCGTCAGCAGTCTTGGTGCGAAATCGTTGCTGCGGAAATAGTCGCCAAGCGTCAATCCGGCCAGTTTTCCGGCGAGATAATCCTCGGTGCTTTGCTGGTTGAAACGCGGGATGTCGCGCAGCATCCGCAGATAGGACGGCGACAACAGGTTGCGGGGTTGCGCGAACAGGCCAAGGGCGGTCTCGAACCAGTTGCTGCCGCCACCTTTCCACTCGAAGCGGCCGGTGTCCGCCGTCACCGCAAAACTCATGCAGCTTTCCACGGTTTCAACGCCGAGATGTGCGAACAACGCGGTCAGGTCCGGATAGTTCAGTTCGTTGTAGACGATGAAGCCAATGTCGACGGCAAGCGGAACTCCGTCGTAGTCGATGGTCACGGTGTGGCTGTGGCCACCGACCCTGGTGTCCCGGTCGTAGACCGTGACCTTGTATCGTTTCGAAAGGCTCCAGGCCGCGGCATTGCCCGCTATTCCCGTCCCGATGACCGCGACGCGCATTCAAGACCTCTCTTCGGCTTCCATCTGGCCTGACCCTTACGAAACGAACCGATGGCCCTTTTGGATCACAGGTGATCCAACGGCTGTCCTTGCGCGTTTTGACAATATGTCCATGATCGCATCAGATCGCGTTGCAGCCGGTGCTCTGGTCAGCGCCGCCGTGATCCGGTACTCACGTCGCAGCAACCATTCAAAACGGGGGCGTTCGCGCCGCATGCCGAATGAGATACCTGACGGCGCGGCCTCGGACGCAGCCAGGTGGGCGGCATTGATCGAGGCTGTGGCCATGCATGGGGATCGCGAGGCTTTTGCGGTGCTGTTTGAGCACTTCGCGCCTCGCATCAAGACCTTCATGCAGCGCTCGGGCGCCGACGAGCGGAGCGCCGATGAATTGGCGCAGGAAACCCTTCTTGCTATATGGTCGAAGGCCAAGCTGTTCGATCCTAAAAGCGCCGGCGCCACGGCCTGGATATTCACCATTGCGCGCAACCTGCGCATCGATGGGCTCCGCCGCCGGAAACGGACTCCGACGCAAGATACGAGCGAGGTCGATCTGGAGTTTCAGGTCGACGACGGACCGCAGCCCGATGCCGGGCTTGCCGCTTCCGAAGTGGAGTCGCGGGTTCGGAACGCGCTTTCGGTGCTGCCGGAAGACCAGCTCCGGGTCATCGAATTGTCCTTCTTTGAGGAGAAGGCGCATGCGGAGATCGCCGAGAAGCTTCGCATTCCACTCGGGACGGTAAAATCACGACTGCGGCTGGCGATGAACCGGTTGCGTGGCCTGCTAGGTGACTTGTCATGACGGTTCATCATCACCCTCCAGACGAGCTGTTGACGGCGTTTGCGGCGGGCACGCTCGACCTTGGACAGCATATCGCCGTCGCCACCCATCTTCAGACCTGTCCGCATTGCCGCGTCATGGTGCGCGCGATGGAGCAGGTCGGCGGCGTGCTGCTCGACCGGCTGCCGCCGGCGGAAATGTCTTCCGGCGCATTTGCCGCTGCGGAGGCACGACTGGGTGGCGTCGCTGCTCCCCCGGCGCAATATTCAGCGGGCTTCCGTGATATTTCCAGTCTGCCGCAATTCGTGCGCCGTTACCCGGACAACGGCTGGAAATGGATCGCGCCAAAGGTGCATTTGCGCCCGATTGCGCTGCCGGAACCGAGCGCGACCCGGGTCTTTCTCCTGAGATCGAAGCCGGGAACGAAAATGGTCGAGCATACCCATACCGGATTCGAAATGACCTGCGTGTTGTCGGGAAGCTTTGCGCACGAGGGCGGGCAGTTCGGGCCCGGTGATTTCGACCTCGGCGACGGCTCGGTCGATCACGACGTCAGGATCGACTCGACGGAGGACTGCATTTGTCTGGTGGCGATGCAGGGGGATTTGAAGCTGCACGGCGTGATCGGCCGTCTGCTGCAGCCGCTGATCCGGATGTAACCGGATTGGAGACTTCGCCATGAGTCTGCTCCAACTCGTGTCACTTGCGGCTGCCATGGGCGTGGCGCTGTCGGCCGTCATGGCCGCGGCGTGGCAGATCCAGCGCAGCACCGATCACACAGGCTGGATCGATGTGTGCTGGACATTCGGGACCGGCACCATTGCAGCGCTCGGCAGCCTGGTCCCGCTGTCGGGCGATCAATTGCCCCATGCGCGGCAGATCATGGTTGCTACGCTGATCGCCATCTGGTCGCTCCGTCTCGGTGGCCACATTCTGATGCGCACCCGGCAGGTCGGAGACGATCCGCGCTACCGTGACCTGATCCGCCAATGGGGGAGTAACGCCAACCTGCGAATGTTCCTGCAGCTCCAGTCACAGGCTGCGGTCGGGTTAATCCTGGCCATGTCGGTTGCGCTCGCCGCGCACAACATGCGTCCGTACCTCGGCGTCGCGGATTATGTCGGGGCGGTGTTACTGATCGCGGCCCTGGCCGGCGAAGCCTTGGCCGACTGGCAATTGCGTCAGTTCAAATCCGATCCCGCCAATCGCGGGCGCATTTGCGAAGCTGGCCTCTGGGGATGGTCGCGGCACCCGAACTATTTCTTCGAGTGGCTGTGCTGGCTTGCTTATCCGATCATCGCCATCGATTGGTCCGGCGCCAATTTCCTTGGATGGTTGGCGTTGTTGGCTCCGGCCTGCATGTACTGGGTTCTGGTCTATGTCTCCGGCATTCCTCCGCTGGAGGAGCACATGTTGCGCTCGCGCGGCGCGCAATTTCGTGAAGTTCAGGCGCGTACGCGGGCATTCTTCCCGTTTCCGAAACTCTAGCGCAGCGTCAGCCGGTTAGCTTGGCGGTGACCCAACAAGCGGCTGTGGCCGAGATCGCACCGAGCAGCGTGCCCCAACCGATATCCAACAAGGTGAGCTGGGACGTCCAGTTTCTCAGCGTCGCCTGATTGGTGAGATCGTAGGTCATGTAAGTGAAAAAGCCGAACAGGGCGCCGCTCAGCGTTGCCTGAGGCAGGTTTCCGGATTTCAACGCCGGAAGCACCGCGAAGATGACCAACCCGACCGGATAGATGCTGTAAAACGCCGCTGCAGCGGGGAGATTAGGGCTGCCAAGCATGATGTCGCCCAGCGTCGGACGGTACAAACGGTTCGCCATGGTTCCAAGCCAGGCCATGTCGCAGAGCAGGAACACGGCAAGGGTCGACAAATAAGCGCAGATATAGACCATCCTGGTGTGCTCCCGGTTGGATCGACGGTGCCAGCGACTCGCAGCGGCCGGCCGCGTCTTCGAGATAACGACGGCAATTGGCGCCTGGATCACGGATCGTCGCATGGCGCGTTGCGGCTCCGGTGCAACAGGTGGGGAAATCCCCATGAAATCTTTGTAAGATTCGCGACGGTTTCCGTCCGCCCGAATCGCGATAAGGCCTATGGAATAAGAGAAACTTGCATCTCAGCGGCTGCAATTGGTCCTGAAGAGTGAGCCCGCCAACGTCCGCGCAGGTCTGTCCGCCCCCTGTTCCTCGGGGTAGTGTGGCGGTTCGGTTCCAACGGAAGCATCACCCCCGTGATTTGCATGCAGATTCTCCCTTCAGGCGTTGCGCGCGCAGCGCTACGGGATTCTGCGTTCGGGGGAGATCTGACGTGACCGAGCGCGTTCCCGGAGTTTTGGCCGGTGGCCGGGTTGCAAGCCTGCCTGGCCTGACAAGGTTGCCTGGCCTGAAGAGGCTGGCACGTTCGCTCGCCGCACTTTGCCTTGTCGCCAGTTCCGCCGGCTGCATCCTGACCAAGGATCTGCCCGATCCGGCGCTGGACGTTCCCGACGGCTACAAGGCGGCGCGTCTGGCGACCGCGCCCGACAGACCGCCGACGCTCGACTGGTGGCGCGGTTTTCGTTCGCCGGAGCTGACCCAGCTGATGGAGGAGGCCCAGACCGTCAATCTGGATATCGCCGCCGCCACCGCGCGCTTCGCCCAGGCGGATGCGCAGGCGAGGATTGCCGGCGCGCCGCTGTTGCCGAATGTCAGCGGCTCGGGCTCGGAAAACAATAACCGTACCTCCGGCTCGAGCGCCAGCGGCCTCACCAATGGCGGCCGCGAAACCGTCACCTACGGAACCTCGTTCAGCGCCAGTTATGAGCTCGATTTCTGGGGCAAGAATCGCGACGCCGCGCAGGCCGCGGAAGAGACCGCCGTCGCCAACCGTTTCGATCGCGATGTCGTAGCACTGACCACACTGACAACCGTTGCCAACGCCTATTTCCAGGTGCTGGCTTCGCAGGACCGGATTCGCACCGCGCAGCGCAACATCGCCAGCGCCGCGCGGATCCTCGATGCGATCAGGCAGCGCCTGAGCGCCGGCACCGGCACTGACCTCGACGTCGCCCAGCAGGAGAGCGTGCTCGCCAACCAGCGCGCATCGGTGCCGCCGCTGCGGCAGACGCTCGACCAGAACATCAACGCGCTGGCGACGCTGGTGTCGCGGCCGCCGGAAGCAGTGCGCGTCGCCGGCGGCTCGTTGAACCAGATCGCTACGCCGCGGGTGACGCCAGGCCTGCCGTCGGAATTGCTGACGCAGCGTCCCGATATCCGGCGTCAGGAAGCGCAACTGGCGTCGGCGACCGCCAATGTCGGCAACGCCCGCGCGCAGTTTTTCCCGAGCATTCAACTGACCGGGCAGGGCGGCTATCAGAGCTCGGCGCTCTCGTCGCTGTTTCAGCCGCATGCCGCGTTCTTCAGCATGGTCGGCAGCCTGACCCAGCCGATCTTCGATGGCGGCAGGATCCTCGGCAATTTCGAGCTCACGAAGGCCAAGCAGGACGAGTTGCTGCAGACCTATCGCAAGACCGTGGTGCAGTCGTTCGCCGACGTTGACAACGCGCTGATGTCGATTCGTCAGACCACCGAGAAGCTGCGGCTGCAGCGCGAGGTGGTGGCGGCCTCAAGGCGGGCGTTTCAGCTTGCGGGCGACCAGATGCGTGCCGGAACGGCTGACATCGTAACTGTGCTAAACGTGCAACTGACACTATTTCAGGCTGAGGATTCGCTGGTGCAGGCGCAGTTGGCGCGGCTGCTCGCGATCGTCAGCCTGTATCAGGCGTTGGGGGGCGGCTGGGAGCCGAGGATGGAGAAGCCGGTCGATGCTCTTTAAGCCGGAAGAGAAGGACGATGCCAAGATCGCGGGGGCGCGCAAGCCGAGCCTCGTCTCGCGGATCCTCAGGCGCATGGTGTCGCTGACCGTGTTGCTCGTGATCCTCGGCGGTCTCGGCTACATCGGCTGGTATGCATTTCAAGCGAAACCGGCGGCCAATCGCGGCGGACCCGGCGCGCGGCTCGACCTGCCGGTGCCGGTGCTGGCGGCGACGCCGCGGACGCTGGACGTTCCGGTCTATCTCGACGGCGTCGGCTCGGTTCGCGCGCTGAACAACGTGATCGTGCGTGCGCAGGTCGACGGCAAGTTGATCGCGGTGAATTTCACCGAAGGTCAGGACGTCAAGAAAGGCGACGTGCTCGGCGAGATCGATCCCGTCATCTACAAGGCGCAGTACGATCAGGCGGTCGCCAAGAAGGCGCAGGACGAGGCGCTGCTCGCCAACCAGCGCATTGATCTGACACGTTATCAGCAGCTTGCCGCGTCCAATGCCGGATCGAAGCAGCAGGCCGATACCCAGCGCGCCGTGGTCGCGCAGCAGGAAGCGCTCGTCAACGCCGACCAGGCCGCGATCGACAACGCGCAGGCGACGCTCGGCTATACCAAGATCATCGCGCCGCTGTCGGGACGCACCGGGCTGCGCCAGGTCGACCAGGGCAACATCATTCATGCCGCCGACGCGACCGGTCTTGTCATCATCACGCAACTACAGCCGATCGCGGTGCAATTCAGCCTGCCGCAGCAGCAGATCGTGCGGGTCAACGCCGCGTCCGCCAAGGGCGCGCTGGCGGTGGATGTGTTCGGCAATGACGGCGTCACGGTCGTCGATACCGGCAAGCTCGTCGGCATCGACAACCAGGTGGATCCCACGACAGGCACGCTGAAGCTGAAGGCCGAATTCCCCAACGGCAAATTCCAGCTCTGGCCAGGTCAGTTCGTCAATGTACGCCTGAAGGTCGAAACGCTGGAAAAGGCGATCGTGGTGCCGACCTCGGCCGTACAGCGCGGGCCCGCCGGCACGTTCAGCTATGTGATCGGCGACGGCGACATCGCGACCGCCAAGCCGGTCGTGGTGACGCAGCAGAACGAATATGACGCCGTGATCGCCAGCGGGCTGACGACGTCCGATCGCGTGGTGACGACCGGCTTTGCCAATCTGTCCGACGGCGCCAAGGTGCTGATCGGCAAGAACGAGCAGGCGCCTGCCGCCGACCTTGCGCCGCGCAAGCGCAGCCGCACGCCCGATGCCAAGGGCGCCCCTGCCAAGGCAGGCGAGGCAAAGGACGGACAGAAGAAGGACGGCCAGGGCCAAGGCAAGGATCAAGGCAAGGATCAAGGCAAAGACGGTGAACGCCGCGGCAAGCGCGGCGAGGGCGATCAAAAAGAACCAGCTTCGGGGAGCGAACAGCCCGGCGGCGCCGCGAAGTCGCAGCCATGATCGCGACCTCAATTGCGTAAATATCTTCGTGTGTCGTGAGTACGCAACCATGAGCAGTCAGCAACCATGAGCGTCTCCGAACCTTTCATCCGCCGGCCGATCGCGACTTCCCTGCTCGGGATTGCGCTGTTGATCGGCGGCGCGCTCGGCTATTGGGCGCTGCCGGTCTCGGCGCTGCCGCAGGTCGATTTTCCCACCGTGCAGGTCACGACGCAATTGCCCGGCGCCAGCCCCGACGTGATCGCCTCGCTGATCACCGCGCCGCTGGAGCGCCAGCTCGGGCAGATCCCATCATTGTCGGCGATGCAGTCGACCAGTTCGTTCGGCGTCAGCCAGATTTCGCTGCAGTTCGACCTCAACCGCGACATCGACGGCGCCACCCAGGACGTTCAGGCCGCGATCAACGCCGCCGCCGGCATATTGCCGAAGAGCCTGCCGTATCCGCCGACTTACGCCAAGGTCAATCCGGCCGACGCGCCGGTGCTGACGCTGGCGCTGACGTCGGACACGATCTCGCTGCGCGCCATGAGCGACATCGCCGACACGATTTTGGGACAGCGGCTCAGCCAGATTTCCGGCGTCGGCCGCGTCGCCATTCTCGGGGGATTGAAGCCGGCGGTACGGGTGCAGGCCGATCTGGCGCGGCTTGCCGCCTACGGCATCTCGATGGAGGATTTGCGCAGCGCCATTGCGGGTGCCAACGTCTCCGGGCCGAAGGGATCGCTCGACGGCGCGCAGCAGGCCTACACCATCGCCGCCAACGACCAGATCGCGGCGGCCGAGGCCTACAAGCCGATCATCATCGCCTATCGCAACGGCGCGCCGGTCACGATCGGCGACGTTGCCATCATCATCGACGGGCTTGAGAACGATCGCACCGGCGGCTGGTATCAGGGCACGCCGGCTGTGATCATCGACATCCAGCGCCAGCCCGGCGCCAACGTGATCGAGGTGGTCCGGCAGATCCGCGCCGAAATTCCGAAAGTCCAGCGTTCGATCCCCGCCGGCGTCAACCTGACCGTGGTGAGCGACCGCACCGTCACCATCCGCGCCTCCGTGCACGATGTCCAGTTCACGCTGATCCTGAGCGTGGTGCTGGTGACGTTGGTGGTGCTGCTGTTCCTGCGGTCGCTGCGCGCGACCTTGATCGCTGGCGTGGCGCTGCCGCTGTCGCTGATCACGAGCTTCGGCATCATGTATTTCTCGGGCTTCAGCCTCGACAACCTGTCGCTGATGGCGCTGACGATCGGCACCGGTTTCGTGGTCGACGACGCCATCGTCATGATCGAGAACATCGTCCGCCACATGGAAGACGGCGAGTCCGTGATGGAAGCGTCTCTGAAGGGCGCCAGCGAAATTGGCTTCACCGTGATCTCGCTGACGGTGTCGCTGATCGCGGTGTTCATCCCGCTGTTGTTCATGTCGGGCCTCGTCGGCCGCATGTTCCGCGAGTTCGCGCTGACGCTCACGATTGCGGTGGTGACGTCGGCGATCGTCTCGCTGACGCTGACGCCGATGATGTGCTCGCGGCTGCTGAAGCATGCCGGCGAGGAGATGGCGGTTCCGGGGCTTGCGGCCGTCAGCCGCGGCATCGACCGCATGGTGGCCTTCTACCACCGCACGCTGCTGGTGGTGCTGCAGCACCGCACCATGACCCTGGTGGTGACGTTCGCGACCATTGCGCTGACCCTGATCCTGTATGTGATGGCCCCGAAGGGCTTTTTGCCGCTACAGGACACCGGCTCGATCACGGCCGTGACCGAAGCCGGCGCCGACGTCTCGTTTGCGGAAATGCAGAGCCGGCAGACGGCCGCGGCGGCAGCAATCCAGGCCGACCCTGACGTCGTCGGCGTCGTCTCGGTGATCGGCGCAGGCTCGGTCAACCCGACCACCAATGTCGGGCGGCTGGTGATGACGCTGAAGCCGCGCGGCGAGCGCCGTGATGACGTCTCTGTCGTGATCGACCGGCTGAAGGCGCGCACGGCGTCGATCCCGGGCATGACGATCTATTTCCAGCCGGTGCAGGACGTCCAGATCTCGACCCAGTCGAGCCGTTCGCAATACCAGTACACGCTGACCGCCACCGATGCCGCCGAGGTGATCCTGTGGGCCAACAAGCTGGTCGCCGAGATGCGCCGGGATCCGATGTTCCGCGACGTTTCCTCGGAGGCGCAGGAGGGTGGCTTGCGCGCCGCGCTCGACATCGACCGCCAGCGCGCAGGCCAGCTCGGCGTCAGCATCCAGGGCGTCAACGACACCCTCAATGACGCGTTCGCGCAGCGGCAGATTTCGACCATCTACGGTCAGGCCAACCAGTATCGCGTGGTGCTGGAGGCGCTGCCGATGTACCAGCGCGATCCGTCGATCCTGTCTAAACTGTATTTGCCCGGGGTGGCGGGCGCCCAGGTGCCGCTGTCGGCGGTGGCCAAGCTGACGCGCACCACCGCGCCGCTGGCGATTTCGCATCAGGCGCAGTTTCCGGCGGTTTCGCTCAGCTTCAACCTCGCACGCGGCGAGGCGCTGGGCGACGCGGTCGAGGCGGTCAAGACCATCGAAACCCGGATCGGGATGCCCGGTAGTATCGTCGGCGTGTTCGGCGGCGATGCCGCCGAGTTCTCGAAATCGCTGGCCGGCCAGCCGTGGCTCATTCTCGCGGCGATCGTCACCATCTACATCGTGCTCGGTGTGCTCTATGAGAGCTATATTCACCCGATCACCATCCTCTCGACGTTGCCGTCGGCCGGCGTCGGCGCGATACTGGCGCTGATGCTGTTCGGGCAGGATCTGTCCGTGATCGGCCTGATCGGCATCATCCTGCTGATGGGCATCGTCAAGAAGAATGCGATCATGATGATCGACTTCGCGCTGGAGGCGGAGCGTCATAAAGGCATGACGCCGGATGAGGCGATCGTGCAGGCCTGCCTGCTGCGCTTCCGCCCCATCATGATGACGACGCTGGCCGCCCTGTTCGGCGCGTTGCCGCTGGCGGTCGAAAGCGGCACCGGCGCCGAGTTACGATTCCCGCTCGGCATCTCCATCATCGGCGGCCTGTTGCTGAGCCAGATGCTGACGCTCTACACCACGCCGGTGATCTACCTGGCGCTCGACAAGCTCAATCGCAAAATCGATAAGGCGGTGCCGGAGCCGGGACCGGTCGGCCCGCCGGCGGCCGGCGCCACAGAGGGGATGCAGTAATGGCATCGATCTCGGAGCCCTTCATCCGCAGGCCGGTCGGCACCACGCTGCTGGCGATCGGGCTCTTTCTGGTCGGCGGCGTCGCCTATTTTTTCCTACCGGTGTCGGCCGTGCCCAACGTCGATTTCCCGATGATCCGGGTGTCCGCGTCGCGGCCGGGTGCGGACCCCTCGATCATGGCCGCGACCGTGGCCGCCCCGCTCGAGCGCAAGCTCGGCACCATCGCCGGCATCGACCAGATCACCTCGACCAGTTCGCTGGGTACGACCAGCATCCAGCTGCAATTCTCGATCGGCCGCAACATCGACCGCGCCGCGCGCGACGTGCAGACCGCGATCAACGCCTCGCTGGCGGATTTGCCGAGCGACCTGCCGTCGCTGCCGCGATTCCGCAAGGCCAATCCCGCAGCGGCCCCGGTATTCGTGCTGGCGCTGACTTCGAAGACGCTGACGACGAGCGCGATGTACGACGCGGCCGATACCGTGATCGCGCAGCGCATCTCGCAGGTTCCTGGTGTCGGCGAGGTCACCGTCAGCGGCGCCGACCAGCCCGCGGTGCGTATCGCGCTCAACCCGGTCGCGCTCTCCAATGCGGGAATAGCGACCGACGACGTGCGGATCGCGATCATCAACGCCAATCCGCTGGGGCCGGTCGGAATCTTCAACGGCGGCCGCCAAAGCGAAACGCTCTCGATCAACAAGCAGATGCGCACCGCGGCCGAATTTCGCGACATCATCGTCAAGAGCTCGGGCGGCAACTTCGTCCGGCTTGCCGACGTGGCGGAGGTGGAAGATTCCGTCCGCAACAGCCGCTCGATCGCATGGTTCAACAAGCAGCCGGCGGTGCTGATCCAGATCACCAAGCAGGGCGACGCCAACGTCATCGAAACCGTGGATCGGGTAAGGGCGCTGATCCCCGAACTGAAGCAATGGTTGCCGGGTGGGGTCGAGATTTCGACGCTGGTCGATCGCACCGGTACCATCCGCGCCAGCGTTCAGGACATGCAGTGGACGCTGCTGGCGACAGCGTTCCTGGTCATGATGGTCGTGTTCGTCTTCCTGCGCCGGTTGGTGCCGACGATCGCGGCCGGCGTTTCGGTGCCGCTGGCGCTGGCCGGCACCTGCGCCGGCATGTGGCTCGCCGGCTTCTCGATCGACAATCTGTCGCTGATGGCGCTGGCGATCTCGATCGGCTTCGTGGTCGACGACGCCATCGTCATGATCGAGAACATGTACCGCAACCTCGAACACGGCATGGCGCCGCTTGCGGCGGCGCTCGAGGGCGCCAGGCAGATCGGTTTCACCGTGCTGTCGATCAGCCTGTCGCTGATCGCGGCCTTCACGCCCTTGATCTTCATGGACGGGATCGTCGGCCGGCTGTTGCGTGAATTCTCGCTGACACTGACTTTCGCCATCGTGGTTTCGACCGTGGTATCGCTGACGATCACGCCGATGATCTGTGCGCACTACGTCAAGGAGGCGACCTCGGATCGCGCCACTTTGTTCGACCGCGTCGTCGAGGGCACGTTGTCGCGTATCGTGTCGTTCTACGAGCGGACGCTGCGGGTCGTGCTGGGCTTTCCGTTCCTGACGCTGATCGTGTTCTTCGCGACCATTGCGCTGACCGTGGTGCTGTATATCAAGACCCCAAAAGGCTATTTCCCGACCGATGACTCAGGCTTCGTGATCGGCGCCACGCGCGCCTCTCCCGACATCTCGTTCCAGGCGATGCTCGGACTGCAGCAGCAGCTTGCCGATATCGTCATGGCCGATCCGGCGGTGGCCGGTGTCGGCTCTTCGCTCGGCGGCGGCGGGGGTCCCGGCGGCGGCGGCTCGAACCGCGGCGTCATGTTCATCAGCCTGAAGCCGCCTGAGGAGCGCGAGGGGCTGTCGACCGCGCAGGTGATCGACCGGCTGCGCCGCAATCTGTACCGGGTGGCCGGCATCCGCCTGTTCATGTTCGCCGCGCAGGATATCCGCGCCGGCGGACGCCAGAGCGATTCCGATTACCAATATACGCTGTCGAGCACCGACCTCGATCTGCTGCAGAAGTGGGCGCCGCTGGTCGGCAAGCGCATGGAGACCGTCGAAGGCATCACCGACATCTCCAGCGATCGCGATCCGGGCGGGCTGCAGCTCAATCTGGTGATCGACCGCAAGACCGCATCCAGCCTCGGCGTTCGCGTCCAGGACATCGACAATGCCCTGAACAACGCGTTCTCGCAGCGGCAGATCTCGATCGTCTACACCCAGCGCAACCAGTACATGGTGGTGCTGGAGATCGATCCGAAATTCCAGGCCGATCCGTCCAACCTGGAGCGCATCTACGTCGCCGGCGCCAACGACGCGCAGGTGCCGCTGTCGGCCGTGGTACATTACCAGCGCGGGCTGTCGGCGCTCGCGGTATTTCACTCGCAGTCGTTTCCGTCCACGACGGTGTCGTTCAACCTGCTGCCCGACGTGCCGCTCGAGGTCGCGACCTCGAATATCCAGCGCGCGGTCGACGAATTGCACATGCCCGAAGGAATCCGCGGCAGTTTCGACGGCAATGCCGGCGATTTCAACAAGACCAGCGGGCGGCAGCCGCTGTTGATCCTCGGCGCGCTGGTGGCGATGTATATCGTGCTCGGCGTGCTCTACGAGAGTCTGGCGCATCCGATCACCATCATCTCGACCTTGCCGTCCGCCGGGCTCGGCGCGCTATTGGCGCTGCAGGTGACCAACACGCCGCTCACCGTGATCGCCTTCATCGGCATCATTCTCCTGATCGGCATCGTCAAGAAGAACGGCATCATGATGGTCGATTTCGCGCTCGATGCCGAACGCCATCGCGGCCTGTCGTCGGCGGAGGCGATTTTCGAGGCCTGCAGCGTCC
Organism: Hyphomicrobiales bacterium; assembly: GCA_038244925.1. GTDB lineage: Bacteria > Pseudomonadota > Alphaproteobacteria > Rhizobiales > Xanthobacteraceae > Bradyrhizobium. The sequence continues at coordinate 49,966 of JBBRSX010000014.1, forward strand.
GCTTCCGGCCGATTCTGATGACGACGATGGCGGCGGCGTTTGCCGGGATACCTCTGGTGATCGCCACCGGCCCCGGTACCGAGCTGCGCCGGCCGCTCGGGATTACCATCATCGGCGGACTGTTCGTTTCGCAAATCCTGACGCTGTACACGACGCCGGTGATTTACCTGCTGATCGACCGGCTGCGGCAGCGGCGATCCCGGCCGACCCCAGTCGTGGCGCCTGCCGAATAGTTGAATTACTGGCTGTTAGGCGTATAGCGGGCGGATGTCAGACAAAACGGACGCGACCAGCACCCTTCCCGAGGAGATTCCGGACTGCCCGCATTGCGGCAAGCCGGAGCCTTTATGCATTTGTGAGTCCATCGAGCCGATCGAGAACAAGATTCAGCTCCTGATCCTGCAGCATCCGCAGGAGCAGGACAGGTCGCTCGGCACGGCGCAACTGACCGCGCTGCATTTTGGCGAAGCCGTCGTCAAAGTCGGCCTGTCCTGGCCGAGCCTCTCCAAGGCGCTGGGACGGCAGGTCGACGACCCCTCGCGCTGGGCGGTGCTCTATCTCGGCTCGGCCAAAGTGGCCGATCTCGACACCGACAAGGAAGTGGTCGCGATCAACCGCAAGGGCGAGCTCGAGCCGCACCAGCGCGCCATTCTCGAAGATATCGAAGGCATCATCCTGCTCGACGGGACTTGGAGCCAGGCCAAGGCGCTGTGGTGGCGCAATGCCTGGATGCTGAAGTGCCAGCGGGTCATCCTGGGACCGAAGCGCCCGTCACGCTACGGGCAGTTGCGCCGCGAGCCGCGCAGCGACGGTCTCTCCACCATCGAGGCCGCCGGCCTGCTGCTGGCCGGGCTGGAGAAGCGGCCGGATATCGCCGAGACGCTCAACACCAGTTTCGAGCGGATGCTGGCGCGCTACCGGGAAGTGCAGGCCGAAATGCCGGAACTCGCGCCCAAGCCGAAGAAGAAAGATTATCGCGGCCACAAGGGTCACAAAGGCCGCAAGAGCGCGCGAAAAGGCGCAAAAAAGGCCGCCAAACCGCGCGCCAAATAGTGCTGGCGATCCGGCAGGACGGTTAAAACCATGACGCGGGCCTCCCATCGAGCCGAAAGGCATGGAAACCGATGCAGTTGCTGGAATCGGAACATGACGAAGTCGTCGGGCCGAGCGACCGCAATTTCGGATTCACGATGGCTGCGGTGTTTGCCCTGATCGGCTGCCTTGCTCGAGACCTATTTGGCCGTCGCGCCGCGCGGCTTTCAATCGTTCCGGAAAGCGATCCCGGTCTGGCTGAAGGAAAAACTGTTTCAGAAAAGTGTGCTGCGCAACCATCTGCGTAACATCGACGATGCCGTCGATTGGGAAGCGAATCTGCTGTTCGCCGACCATCACCAGAGCCACGCGGCGTCCGCGTTCTTTGCCTCGCCATTTCCCTATTCGGCGATTTTGACGCTCGACGGCGTCGGCGAATGGACCACGACCTCGGCGGGTTACGGAAAAGACAACACGCTCGATCTGTCGCGCGAGGTCAGTTTCCCGCATTCGATCGGGCTGCTCTATTCAGCCTTCACCTATTGCACCGGCTTCAAGGTCAATTCCGGCGAGTACAAGGTGATGGGGCTCGCGCCCTATGGCGGATGTGACCAACGCCCGCACCATCCACGCGCATCACAACAGCCTCGGTTTGCGCGACGAGGAATTCACCCTCGACGCGGCGCGCTTCATCGAACTATTGAAGCGGCGTATCGCAGGCTTGGTGGGTGCGTCATTCCTGGCTGGTACGTCTCGCCAACGCGGTCTATCTCAAACTCCGGCATCCGAAGCTGCAGGTGCCGGATCCGACGGAACGGCCGCTCGACGTGATCAGGGAATTCGTGGAGACGAACGGGGCCAGATTCCTGGTCGGCCTGCAGACGACTGACCAAGCGCTGGTGCGGCATCTTGAGGCCACACATATCCCGTTCGTGGCGTTCGATGGTGCGGCGGCTCATCCGGGCGCGAGCGTCGGGGGGCATTGGACGCCGGAAGGGCAAAAGCTTGTGGCCGAGCGCCTGATTGGGCTTTTGTCCCGAAATAGTGCCGTTCCGGCCAGTAATATTACGCCGCAATGATCGGCTCTGTTATTCGCGTCACAGTTGCCTGTTGCGGGCCGGCCGTATATTCGAATGGTTAGGGCTCTACAAGACCAGTGATGTTGTGTGATGACCGTCATGAAGACCCCGCCGAGGATTCCGATTGAGGGCTGCGTGCCCGTGGCTGTGAAAGCCAACGCCGACGACCGTGGTTGCCTGTTCGAGATTTTCCGGGAGGAGTGGCCCGGGGCCTTCAAGACCGTGCAATGGAATGCGTGCAGCTCGCGGGCTGGCGTCATGCGCGGCGTCCACGTCCACGTCGACTATGACGAATTCTACACCCTGCCGATGGGCCGGGTCTTCATCGCACTTCGGGACATTCGCCGGAAGTCGCCGACGTTCGGCAACAGCATCGGCTTTGAATGGTCGGCCGCCGACGGCTTCGCCATTCCGGTGCCGGAAGGTGTTGCGCACGCTGTCTTCTTCCTCGACGACTCCGTTCTGGCCTTTGGCCTGAGCAAGTATTGGAAGGCCGAACTCGATGTGCTGGGATGCCGATGGGATGATCTCGACCCGTCACTGAAGTGGCCGGTGGAAAGCGCAAAGCTTTCAGCCAGGGACACGGAATCGGGATCGTTAGCCGACATGCTGGCCAGATACGAGGCGATGCCGGTTGTTGCCTGAACAGACGGGAATCCCGATGCGTGGTTCTTGGCGAGTTGCGTATGGTGCAGGATGACCCGGTCACATCGGATGCGCCGCCGGCCGTCTCCGTTATCATCGCGACCTACAACGGAACCCACACGCTTCGACACGCCGTGGAGAGTGTCCGCAGTTCGTCGCTGACCGACTGGGAACTCATCGTGGTCGGTGATGGCTGCACCGACGACAGCGCCGAATGCGTTTCAGCATTCAACGACCCGCGTATTCGCTTTGTGAATTTGCCAAGCCGGAGCGGCGATCAAGCCGGTCCCAACAATCACGGCGTCGCGCTGTCGCGGGGAAAATACGTCGCGTTCCTGAACCATGACGACATCTATCTTCCCGGTCATCTCGCCGGTTGCGTGGCGGAGCTGGAGCGAAGCGGCGCTGACCTCGTCTGGGTTCCCTGCGCCGTCGCCCGTCCCAAAGCCGTTGCGGATGGCGGGAGGCCGTTCTCGTTCGCCCTCATCGGCGTGCCTCAATCGACATCGAGCTATTCGCCGTTTGCGACCTGCCTGGCCTCGTCCTGGATGTTCCGGCGCGGTCTGGCCGATCGGGTCGGGCCCTGGCAGGGGCCCGACCAGTTGCACGTGACGCCGTCGATGGACTGGCTGTTTCGGGCCTGGCGCTCGGGAGCGACGCTGCGATTCCTGCCCGCGGTGACGGTCATTGTCGTGCTCGCCGGCCCGCGGCCCGGCAGCTATGCGCGCCCGTCCAGCCCCGAGCACGAGCTAATCGCACAATCGCTACGGGACGACCCGACATATCCGGTGCAAGTCCTGCAGGAGGCCGCCGTCAACGAAGCGATGGATCGGTTCCGGAACGACCGCTACCCTTCGTTACGGCTGCTGCGCCGGCTGCTGCTGCGGCCGTTTTACTGGCTTCTCGTTCAAGCAGGGATTCATCCGCTGGCCCTGCCGAACGCGCTGGTGTTTGGGGGGCGGGGCGGGCTGGTACGCAAGCATCGAAAGATTACCGGCGCGGAATGAGGCCGCGGCAGTTCCCGCGATCTATTGCATATTCAGGCTAAGCTATTGATATTATGGATGGAGGCCACGACCAGAATTGAACTGGTGTACACGGTTTTGCAGACCGTTGCGTAACCACTCCGCCACGTGGCCCCATCGGCGGCTTAGCTACAGTCTTCGCGGGATTTAAGCAATCCCGGGCGTCCGGTCAGCAGGCGGCGTACCAGCCTTCAGGAAACGGAACCAGCGGCCACGGGGCCCGGTTGTCGTTGGCGGCGCGCGGCGGCTGATAGCGGGGCAGGGTCTGGGCCAAGAAATCATCCTCCGGTTCGGGCGCAATTGCCGTCTGGACGGCATCCAGCAACAGGTCGAATTCAACTTCACTCATCGCGCTCTCCGGGGTTCGAGAGCTCACGATGTCAAAATAGCTTTGTTTCGAGCTTGCACCGATCGTTCGCATTTTAACGAACGCGCGATCACGCCAGGCTTGGTTACCGAAACGTTTCCCCGGGGGCACGCTAGCCCCGCGCCGGCGGGGCCAATTGTGAGAAAAATCACATTCTTCGAGATTTAATCGGCGTATTCGTCGTGATGACGCCCGGCTTGTCAAGGCTGGGTTCGATCGAGGGAGACGCGGTCATGAAAGCAAGATTTGCGCGTAGTGCGGCCCCGCTGGGCCGGGCCCGCCGGGCCTCGACGCTCGGTTTCCTGCTGACGCTGCTGGCGACGGGGTCGGCCTCCGCGCAACAGGGCAGCCCCGAGCAGCGCAAGGCCCGTATGCCGGACGTCCACCGGCTCTGCGCCGGCGAAATCCCCAACGCCACGGCGATGACCACCGGCCTTGGCGGCGGACGACGAGCTTGAGCCCGGCCTGTGCGGCGGTGTTCGAGCAGTGACGATGCCGGCCTGTTGGCGATCTGACACCACGAGGCTGCAGGATGCATCGTTCTCCGATTTTGAAAGATTCAGAAAAGATTCAGAAAAGCATCATGTCACCGAACCTGAAATTCGATTAGATCGGACTCGCTCCGGGAAGCTGAGCGAATTGAAAGGGCGGTCCGATATGAAGTTTGTCTTTTCCGCATTGATTGCCATGGGACTCTCGCTCGCAACCGCAAGCGCGTTTGCCGCCGACAGCCGCAACGTCTCGGTCGTCAACGAGACCGGTTATGCCATCAAGTTTCTCGGCTTCAACGCGCCCGACGACGGCGTCGATGAGTGGGACAACGAACTCGACAAGACCCTGAAGAATCAAGAGACCACCTACGTCGAATTCGACAACGATGACGAGGGCTGCGTCTGGAACATCAAGGTCGACTGGGCCAGCTATGACGAGTCGGTGCTCTGGAAGAACGTCAACCTCTGCAAGTTCAACGTGCTCCGGCTGCGTTATGATTCCGGGACCAAGACGACGTCGTTCCTGGCGGAGTGATCGTTTCGTTGCTTGTAGCTTCGGGCCAAATTGGGAGGCGCGGCGACGTTCGCCGCGCTGATCGATCCTGCACGCGGCCCGGCTGACACAAGCGTCGCAGCTCTGATCACATATTGTGCATCGGCTGCCCAATTCGCAGGCTCCCCCAATCCAATTTTTTGTACGCCCTTAGACAAGCTTTCCGGGGGGCGTTCCCCGTAGCTTTTCCCTCGAGTTTTGGAACATGGCAGCCGCCATGACAAATTCGAAGGAGCTGGCAACATGCATAAATGGCTTTCAAGCGAAGCTCGGCGCGCGTCGCTTCCGTGGCGTCGGGCGGTTCTGGGTGCCATCGTCGCTGCGGGATTCCTGGCCCCGGTTGGCGCCCAGGCGCTGCCTGCGGGCTGCGCGGCGCTGAAGGAGAAATATCCGGACTGGAAGGGCAAGACGCTGGTCAATGCGATCAACCCGCATACCCCCGGCTATGAGGCGATCGATCCGAAAGACCCCAGCAAATATGTCGGATTCGACATCGATCTCGGCGAGGAGATCGGCGAGTGCCTCGGCTTCAAGCTGACCTACAAGGCGGTGACGTTCGCAGCCCTGCTGACCACGCTGGCGAGCGGCCAGGCCGACATCGTGATCTCCGACATCTACGCCACCGAGGAACGCGCCAAGGCGGGCGACTTCATCACCTATTCCAAGGTGTTCGACGGCGTGCTGGTGGCCAAGGGCAACCCGAAGAAGATCACCGGCATCAACACCTCGATGTGCGGTGCCGCGGCAGCCGAGAATACCGGTTACGTCGAGGTACCGCTGGTGCAGGCGCTGGGTCCGCAGTGCAAGGCCGAGGGCAAACCCGAGCCGACGCTGCAGCTCTATGACAACAACGCCAACTGCATCCAGGCGATCCTCGCCGGCCGCGCCGACACCTATGTCAACGATGTCAACACCGTCGACAACGCGGTAAAGGCCTATCCGGACAAGCTGGAGAAGGCGATCGCGGTGACGATCCCGTATTCGGTCGGCATCGCCGTGCCGAAGGACAAGCCGAAGTTTCGCGAAGCCGTTCATGCCGCGATGGTGGAGATCCACAAGTCCGGCGACCAGCTTGCGTTGCTGAAGAAGTGGGGACTGGATCCCAACAACCTCATGGAACCGGGCCTGCTGATGGTCAAGTGATGTCGCTGTCCTGATGTCGCTGTTCGCGCACTATCTCAGCCTGCCGTATCTGCTCGAGGGCATCGAGGTCACCCTACAGGTGACCGCCCTCGGGTTGATCGGCGGGCTGATCCTCGGACTCATCCTCGCGTGGATGCAGCTCAGCCGGTTCTGGTGGCTGGCGGCGTTCGCGCGAGGCTACACCGTGATCTTTCGCGGCACGCCGCTGATCCTGCAGATGGTGTTCGCCTACGACGCGCTGCCGCATATCGGCATCAAGCTTCCCGCCATCATTGCCGCCGGCCTGGCGCTGGCCTGCAACGAGGCGCCGTTCATCGCCGAAATGCTGCGCTCCGGCGTGCTCGGCGTCGATCGCGGGCAGGTGTCTGCCGGGCAGGCGCTCGGCATGACGCCGTCGGTGCTGATGCGCCGGGTGATCGCGCCGCAGGCTATCCGCACCATGATCCCGGCGTTCGGCAACGAATCCGTCAGCGCCTTGAAGAACTCCTCGCTGGCTTCCGTGATCGCAGTACAGGAGTTGACGCTGCGCAGCACGCAACTGGCGTCCTCGACCTTCGATTTCTTCTCGATCTTCTTTGCTTCCGGCCTGCTGTATCTGGTGCTGACCGGCGCCGTCAGCCTGATCCAGTTGTTTCTGGAATGGCTGCTCGATCTCGACCGCGCCAAGAAAGATCGCAGTCTTGCCGATTATCTGCCATGGCGGCGCGTCGAACTTGCTGCGAGTCCTGCGCCCACGCTCGACGCCGTCCCGGCGCCCGACGTCGCCGCTCTGCCGCTGGCGCCAGTGCTGACGCGGGAGGAGCGAACCAAGCGCGCGGTGACGATCTCCCGCAACAATATCGCTGTCGACGTCAAGGATCTCCGCAAGAGCTACACGGCGCAGACCGTGCTCGACGGCCTCGATCTCACCGTCCGCATCGGCGAAGTCGTCGCGCTGCTGGGGCCGAGCGGTTCCGGCAAGAGCACGCTGCTTCGTTGTATCAATCATCTGGAAAGCTGGGATTCCGGTACCGTGCGGGTCGGTGGCCGCCGGCTCGGCTTTCGCGACGACGGCGGGCGGTTGTCGCCGCGTGACATCGCCAATGAGCGCGCCAGCGTCGGCGTCGGCATGGTGTTCCAGCAGTTCAACCTGTTCAGCCACCTGACCGCGAAGGAGAACGTCGCCGGTCCGCTGCGCTGGGTCCACGGAATGACCAAGATCGATGCCGACCGTCGCGCCCGCGAACTGCTCGACCGGGTCGGCCTCAGCCACCGTGCCGACGCGCTGCCGCGGCATCTGTCCGGCGGCCAGCAGCAGCGGGTCGCCATTGCGCGTGCGCTGGCGCCGAATCCCAGCGTGCTGCTGCTGGACGAGCCGACCTCGGCGCTCGATCCCGAACTCGTCAACGAGGTGCTGGAGGTGATCCGGCGGCTCGCGATCGACGACGGCCTGACCATGATCATCTCGACGCATCAGATCCGCTTTGCCGACGAAGTGGCAGATCGTGTCGCGTTCCTCAGCGGCGGTGCGATCCTGGAGGAGGGGCCGGCCCACGAGGTCCTCACCAATCCGCGCAATCCGCTCACCGCGCGCTTCCTCAGTGTGATGGAGGCCGACAAGGCGCCGGAGACGGTGCGATGAGCGCGCGGCAACCGCAGCCAGTTCGTCATTCCGGACGGCGTCCCCAGGAGGCACTTCGATGAGGCATTTCAATCTGCCGGTTTCGCCGGCGACCGTTCACTGGGGTTACTTCAGCAAGAAGGTTTCGCCGGCGCTGACGCTGCGCTCGGGCGACCGCGCCACCATCGAAACCCTGACCCATCACGCCAACGACGATTACGAGCGCATGATTGCCAACGATCCCGGCGCCGAAAGCGTGTTCCACTGGACCCGCGAGCACAAAGCGGTATCGCGCCGAGGTTCCGGCCCGACCGAGGGGCCGTTCATCCGTGGCTCCGGCGAAGGCGTCGGCGTTCATCTCTTGACCGGGCCGGTAGCGATCGAGAACGCCGAGCCCGGCGATGTGCTCGAGGTGCGCATTCTCGACGTGCGACCGCGGCCGGCCTGTCACGCCTGCCACGCCGGAAAATGCTTTGGCTCAAATGTCGCCGCGAACTGGGGCTTTCACTACCACGACCTGATCGAGGAGCCGAAGCCGCGCGAGGTCATCACCATCTTCGAACTCGACACCTCGGGCGAGCCGTTCGCCAAGGCGGTCTACAACTATGTCTGGACGCCGCAGACCGATCCGGACGGCATCGTTCATTCCACGATCGATTATCCCGGCGTGCGCGTCGACCACGCCACTATCCGCAAGCGCGAAAACATCCTGACCAGCGTCAAGGTACCGGCGCGGCTGCATTTCGGCACCATGGGGCTGGCGCCGTCGGAGGCCGATTTCGTCAGCTCGATTCCGCCGAGTTACACCGGCGGTAATATCGACGATTGGCGCGTGGGGAAGGGCGCGCGGATGTACTATCCGGTCGCGGTGTCAGGCGCGTATTTCTCGGTCGGCGATCCCCATGCAGCCCAGGGCGACAGTGAACTCGGCGGCACCGCGATCGAGACCTCGCTGACCGGCGATTTTGAATTCATCCTGCACAAGAAGAACGATCTCGCCGGGACAACGCTGGAGGGTCTTACCCACCCGATGCTCGAGACCGACCATGCCTGGTCGGTCTACGGCTTCACGTATCCGAATTACCTCGCCGAACTCGGCGCCAACGCGCAACTCGAAATCGCCAACCATTCCAGCCTCGACCGCGCGATGCGGGATGCCTTCCGCAAATTACGCCGGTTCCTGATGACAGTGCACCGGCTGAGCGAAGATGAGGCGATTTCGCTGATGTCGGTCGGCGCGGATTTTGGCGTCACCCAAGTGGTGGATGCCAACTGGGGGGTTCACGGCACGATCAGAAAGAACATCTTCAGGTGCGACTAATGCATTGAACAAGCGTGGTTTTATGTCGCTCAACCGAAACGCTGCGCTGGTTTGACGCTGCCGCTCGCAGCGGAGAATGGCGCGTGTCTGGCACGGCGGTTGCTTCGCCCGATCCCAACTGGATCGATGCGATGAGCTTTCGCCCATTTACGAGTGAATCCTACGCCCACAACGACCGCCCGGAAGCCTGGCGGGACGTGCTGGGAGCGGTTGGCCTGCAGCCGGCCGCAAGCACCGCCTTTTATGACGGACACTCGACCGCGTCGCATCGCAACGCGCCCGGCGTGGCGCTGACCCGGATTTCGGCGGGGTCGCAGGGCGTGTCGCCGCTGCCGCAATCCGGCGATGGCCTGCCGATCGTGCTGTTGCCGATCGAGGACGGCGTGGTGCTGCGCGAAGGCGGCAGCCACCGCATCGTTCCCGTCGGACATTTCTTGCTGCTGCCGAGGACCGGGGACTGGAGCGTGGTGTTCCAGCGCGACATGCGTGCGATCGTGCTGTCGGTAACGTCAGAAGCGCTGCACGGCCGCATCGCCGGCAAATCGAAACTGAGCGCGCCGCGCGTGGTGGCGCCCGGTGGCCTTGCCGATGTGTTCTCCCGCATGCTCGACGCCACGGCGCGGACGCTGGAGACGCTGGCCGACGTCGAATGGGCCGCGATCTCGCAAAGCCTCGTCGATCTGCTGCTGACATTCTCGCATCAACTGATCGGACCCGCCTCGGAGGCGAGCGGCACGGCGACGCAGGCGGCGATCCTGCACCGGATCTGCCAGACCATCGAGAGAAGGCTCGACGATCCCGAACTGGCGCCCGCGCGCGTCGCCCAGGCCGAGGGCATTTCCGAACGCTATCTGCAAAAGCTGTTCGAGGGCGTCGGCGACAACTTCACCCACTATGTTCGCGAACGGCGGCTGCAGCGGGCCTGGGCCGATCTGTCCAATCCGGCCGAAGCGCATCAGTCGATTTCGGAAATCGCCTACCGCTACGGCTTCGGCGATTCCGCGCATTTCAGCAGAACTTTTCGCCATCGCTTCGGCCTGCCGCCACGCGAGTTTCGCCAGCAGGAGGCCGAGCGTGCGGCGCCGCCGTCCACCGCATCGGGACAACGCGGCTGGCCGCAGGACGCGCTGGCGCAGTTACGCGCGCATCCGGCGTCGGGCGCGGCCAAGAAGATCGCGGCGCTCACGGCCCTGACGAGGGACGAGTGCCGCAGGGAAGCCGACCACACTCACCACCATCTCGCGGTGGAAGCGCGACGGGTGCATTGGGGCTATTTCAGTCGCACGCTGGCGCCGCAGACCGAAATCAATTCGGGCGATACCATCACCGTGGAAACCCTGAGCCAGCACGCCTCCGACGATCCCGAGCGGATGATCGCGGGCGACGCTGGCGCCGAAGACGTGTTCGGCTGGACCAAGCATCACAAGAACGTCGACCGCCGCGGCGCCGGTCCGATGGACGCCTCGGTGTTCGGCCGCGGCGCGGGCGAGGGGTTCGGCGTCCACATCTGCACCGGCCCGATCGCGGTGAAGGAGGCGCAGCCAGGCGACGTGCTGGAGGTGCGGATTCTCGACATCGTGCCGCGCCCGAGCCGGAGTTCGACATATGAGGGCCGGGTGTTCGGCAGTAGCGTCGCGGCGTGGTGGGGTTATCACTACGGCGAGTTTCTCGCCGGCCCCAAACCGCGCGAGGTGGTGACGATCTACGAGATCTTCGATTCCGGCGACAGCCCGCACGCGCGTGCGCTGTACAGCTATCGCTGGGAGCCACAGACCGATCCGTTCGGCGTGGTCCACGCCACCTATGATTATCCCGGCGTCCCCATCGCGCCGGGCACGGTGAAACGCCGGCACGCCGTACTCGACGGCATCCGGATTCCGCTGCGCCCGCATTTCGGTGTGATCGCGGTGGCGCCGCGCGAGGCCGATTTCGTCGACTCGGTGCCGCCGTCTTATTTCGGCGGCAACCTCGACAACTGGCGGCTCGGCAAGGGCTCCTCGATCTATCTGCCGGTGTCGGTGCCGGGCGCGCTGCTATCGGTCGGCGATCCCCATGCCGCGCAGGGCGACGGTGAACTGAGCGGTACCGCGATCGAATGTTCGATGACCGGCACCTTCCAGGTGATCCTGCACAAGAAGGGCAATCTTGCCGGGCAGCCGTTCGCCGATCTCAGCTATCCCCTGATCGAAACCGAAACCGACTGGGTGCTGACCGGGTTCAGCCATCCGAACTACCTCGCCGAATTCGGCGCGCAGGGCCAGAGCGAGGTCTATGCGACATCCTCGCTAGACCTCGCGATGAAGGACGCGTTCCGCAAGATGCGCCGCTTCCTGATGAACGTGAAAGGCCTCAGCGAGGACGAAGCGATCGCGCTGATGTCGGCCGCGGTCGATTTCGGCGTGACGCAGGTGGTCGACGGCAATTGGGGCGTGCATGCGATCCTGAGCAAGCGGCTGTTCGAGAACGCGCCGTGAATGCCATCGCGCTTTTGAGTTGAGAAGGAATCCTGCCTTGAAATTTCACATGATCGCAGGCGGGCCAAAGCCCGTGGCGCCGTTCAGCCATGCGGTGGAGACCGACGGCTTTGTGTTCGTCACCGGCCAGATGCCGGATACGCCGGCAACCCCTGGCCTGCTGCCGGACGGCATTGTCGCGCAGACCAAAGCCGTGATGGAAAACCTGCGCCTCGTGCTGTTGGGCCTCGGCCTCGGCTTCGAGGACGTCGTGATGACGCGGATTTACCTGACCGAGTTCAAACGCGACTACGCCGCGATGAACGAGACTTACCGCAGCTACTTTCCGCCGGACCGCCTGCCGGCGCGAACCTGCGTCGGCGTCACCGGACTTGCGTATGACGCGCTGGTCGAGATCGATCTGGTGTGCCGGAGGGCGTGACGAAATTCCGCTGTCGTGAAACACCTCCGCAGCCGCCGACTGAATTTGCCGCCCGCGAGCGGGCATCCGACACCTTGACCATTCAAAATCTATGCTATTGCCTGCCTTTTCCCGTTGCCCGGTGTCCCCATGGCCAAAACGATCTCACTCAATGCCAGTCCGGCCTGGCCCGGCGTCAAGGACGATTTCATCCTTCACTACGAAGGGCACGAGATCGGACGCATTCGGCGGCTTGGCGGTACCTGGGACTGGGCCATCACCATTCCCATGGCGATGCCGGCCTGGGCGCAAGGAAGCGCGGACAGTCTTGACGATTGCAAGAAGGCCTTTGCAGCGGCCTGGGGAAGGATTATGACTACGACCCGCCCCGATCGGCTGGAGCGCGCCTGGGAGTTTGAGCGGGCCGCCGAGGCACGGCGACAGCGGATCGATGCGACTTCGCAAGATCATAAAGTAAAGCCTGGTTCAGGCGACGTTTGATCATTGCCCCCAAGGGAAGCCAAGGGAAGCGAGTTGCGATGGCGGCCATGACGCAAATTGTCGCCGTCCAGCAGTATCTTATGAAGCCCGCGCGTGAAGCCCGGGTTGAATGGGAACCGGACCATTCGATGCATGCACAGCGCTGGCTGCCGCGCCACCATCAGCCGCGAATGGCTCAACTGATATACTGATATCTTGAAATTTCGGAAATTTGGCTCCCCGGGCTGGATTCGAACCAGCGACCATTCGATTAACAGTCGAATGCTCTACCACTGAGCTACCGAGGAATAGGCGAACAATCGTTCGCGAGCGGGGAGCGTATAACAAAGCCTTCCGGGCTTGCAAAGGACCAAATGACCGGGCCGGGCCGGGTGCGGGTCGGCAGTGTAAACCCGCTGTGCTGCAAGGGTTTGCCCACGGTTTCGCACCGGGCCGGGACATCATCGGTAACGCGCCGGCGCAATGCCGCCATCCCCTGACGTCATGGACAGGCCGCCAAATCGACTCAATCCGGCCAGAACCTCTGGGGATTGCCGGGTTTCCCAAGCGGGAGTTGATTCAATGCCAGCCATTGCGACCGACCTGATTCGTGCGGTGCCTTCGATTATCCCCAGCGACACGCCAGCCCTGAGCGACGACGAGTGCCTGCTTCGCCTCGCGCGCGCCATTGAAGACCATGACTTCGAGCATCTGGACGAGGTGGCGCGGCTGATCGGCCGCCTGATCGTGACAATCGAATAAGGCTTGCGAATAAGGCTCGCCGAATACGGCTTGCGAATAAAGCCCGCGAGCAGGCTCTGCTGCGATCAGGTGCGGGGCCGCTCCGGCGCGCGCGATCGGCGTGTTGCGTTTTACCGGAGCTTGTACCAAAGATGACCCGCTTTCAGCTCTCCCGGCGCTAGCGCCGCTTGCTCTTGGGGTCTCTGCCTATGTCCGGTTATTCGACCTTGCGCCAGAAAATGGTCGACGGTCAGGTGCGTCCGAGCGATGTCACCGATGCCAGGATCATCGATGCCATGCTGGCGGTGCCGCGCGAGGCCTTCGTTCCCGAAAGCAAGCGCGCGCTGGCTTATCTGGACCTCGATCTGGATGTCAGCGAAAGCGGTTCGGCGACGCGCTTCCTGATCAAGCCGGTGGTGTTGGCGAAGATGCTGCAGGCCGCCGAGATCAAGCAAAGTGACCGCGTGCTGGTGGTGGGCTGTGCGACCGGTTACGCCGCCGCCGTGATTGCCCGGTTTGCCGGGCAGGTGACGGCGACCGAAAGTGACGCAGGCCTGGCAACGAAGGCCGGCGCGGTGCTCGCCCAGAACGGCTGTGGAAAAGTCGAGATCCGGACCGCGGCTGTGACGGATGGCGATCCGGCGAACGGCCCCTATGACGTCATCGTGCTCAACGGCGCGACCGAAATCGTGCCGGAGCGGCTCTATGGGCAATTGCAGAACGGCGGCCGGCTGGTTGGCGTTTTCGCGATATCACAGCCGCCGCGGGCCACCCTGGTGACGAGTTCCCACGGCGATTTCGGCCACCGGGCGCTGTTCGACGCCGTCGCACCCGTGCTTCCAGGCATGGAGCGGCTTCCAGCGTTCGTTTTCTAGCCTTTTTCGATACAATTTGCGGCCCCCGGTTACCTCTGGTGGCCGTTAAAATCCCGTTCTGAATCAGAAGTGTGGCCCGATTGCCCCACGTTAAGAGTTTCGTCCTTGTGCGCTTGCGAAGTGGTTCCGTCCGGGCTAGCTGCGGAATAAGGTGAGCCCGGACTCACTTCGACTGAAGCGATACCGGATCACAATCGTGCGCGTATTCATGTTCATGATGGTGCTCCGGTGAAACGACAATGAATGGATTTCCAGGGATGCGTGGGGTGAAGGTCTTCACCGGAGCTGCGGCTTCGGTCCTTCTGTTAGCTTGTATGGGCCCGATGCCCGCCTTGGCTGACACCATCGAGGCGGCGCTGGTGCGCGCGTATCAAAACAATCCGCAGCTCAACGCGCAGCGCGCTTCTGTGCGCTTCACCGACGAAAACGTGCCGCAGGCATTGTCGGGCTATCGCCCGAAGGTCGCAGTCACGGCCAGCGCCGGTTATCAATATACCGACACCAACAGCACCGCCGGCGGCAACGCGACTAACGTCGTGCGCACCGAAATACACGGCACCAATCCGCCGCGCAGCGTCGGCGCTACCGTCACGCAGACGCTGTTCAACGGCCAGCAGACCGCCAACAGGACCCGGGCGGCGGAAGGGCAGGTCTCCGGCGCCCGCGAAGCCTTGCGGGTGCTCGAACAGACCGTGCTGCTGTCGGCCGCCACGATTTACATGGACTATCTGCGGGACTCCGCGATCGTCGAAGTTCAGAAGAGCAACGTCCGCGTGCTCGAACAGACGTTGAAGCAGACGCGCGATCGTTTCAATGTCGGCGAAGTGACGCGTACCGACGTGGCGCAGTCCGAGGCGCAGCTTGCCGCCGGCAAGACCCAGCTGCTGACGGCGGAAGCCCAGTTGGTCACCACCAAATCGAATTTCCGCCGCATCATCGGCAACGAGCCCCAAGCGCTTGCACCGGGCTCCCCGGTCGACCGCTTCCTGCCGGGTTCGCTGCCGAGCGCCGTCGATCTCGGCCTGACCGAAAATCCGAATGTCACCGCGGCGATGTTCGGCATCGACGTCAGCTATCTCCAGGTCAAGGTCAACGAAGGCGCGCTGCTGCCGACCGTGACGTTGCAGGCTTCGGTGGCGCAGAACTATGAATCAACCCAGACGCTGTTCCGGTCGTTCGGTGCGTCCGCGGTCGCGCAGTTGCAGGTGCCGATCTATCAGGGTGGCGCTGAATATTCGCTGATCCGCCAGTCCAAGGAAACGCTGGCGCAGCAGCGCCTCGTGCTCGAACAGACCCGCGACCAGACCCGTGCCAACGTCGCCACCGCTTGGGGACAACTGGTCGCCGGCAAGGCGCAGGTGCAGTCCGCGCAGGCGCAGGTCACGGCGTCCGAGATCGCGCTGAACGGCGTGCGTGAAGAGGCCAAGGCCGGCCAGCGCACCACGCTCGACGTGTTGAACGCCCAGCAGGCGCTGGTCAATGCACGCGTCGCGCTGGTCACCGCGCAGCACGATCGCGTCGTCGCGTCCTATGCCGTCTTGAACGCCGTCGGACGGCTGTCGCCGCTGGTGCTCAAACTGCCCACCACTGTCTATGACCCGAGCGTGCATTATCAGCAGGTTCGCGACAGCTGGATCGGCGTCCGCACGCCTGACGGCCGCTGATCGCCAGAACCGTCAGCGCCTGCGTCGAACGAGCGATCGCCTGCACGGCGCACGGCCGACCACTATCGAAGCGAGCACGATCTCTACGTCGGGCAGCGCCTTGCGCGGATCCGTTCGTGTTTGTGTCCGAGGGCGAGCTTTGGCGGGTCGTGTGCCTCGTCGTTTGCCCCGGCGTTGCTTGCAATCAAATCTTGCCGTGACATACCCTTGCCTCAGGCAGCAGAGCGATTCGCGCCGCATCCGGCGTCCTTGGGCCGCGACGCTTCGGTGCCCTGAGCAGGGACGAGATCCCGCGCGATGCGTCGTGCGGCGCTTGATCTGGGGACAAGTCAGGCTTGCGTGATGAAAATCCCGGCCTGCATATCCGGAACCGGCAATTCCCGTCTGGCTTGGTGTAAAACGCATGCGAGGGCGTTGATGATGTGGAGTCGGAAATGACGCAGCCCGCGAAGGCCCAAGAACCCTCGATGGAGGAGATTCTGGCGTCGATCCGTCGCATCATTGCCGACGACGAAGCCAAACCGCCGGCTGCCGAAAAACCCGCCAGCGCGGCGGCAGCCCCGGCGAAACTGGAGAAACCGGCGGCGGCCCCGGCAGCCAAGCCGCCGGCGATGAAGGAC